>VBPK01000238.1 GCA_005877225.1 Nitrososphaerota archaeon | reverse complement strand
GGGTTCGTTCTAGGTCTCATAGGAGGCATCCTAGGGATTGTGTGGCATCCCGCTGGCTCTCCGCCCGCTCAAATGACGCAACCGAGCATGACCAGGACGTGTCTCAACTGCGGAAGAACCGTCAACCAAGATGCAAAGTTCTGCCCCAATTGTGGCAAAGCGTTGCCGTAGCTATAGTCGATTCGCGAATCATCACAGATTGATTGGGTCATCTTGCTCGTTTGTGCTCTACGACAAGGCGAGAGGGACTCTGCATCACTTTCGACATGGAATCTAAGTAATTGTTGTCGTGCCTGCAATTATTGCGGAATTATCGCTTTTTTACTCGCGAGTCACGATCTTGGCTGCTGATTCTCTAACCAGCTGTTGTACTTTTGCTTTGCTTTCTTGAGTATTCTGTTGTACGTCTTCTTGTCAACCAGGAAAATCTTGTCATCACTCACACGATACCTCACACCAGCTGTCCGTTCGAGGTTTCCTTGCACATGTCTCTTGACAAGGTTCTCGCCAAGGTCTCGCCGAATCGCGGCATAGATTCCAGTTATCATACGATGATCGACCTGCTTGTCAGTGGAGGGTTAGTTGCAACATCCGAGTTCACCATGATGGCGGACATAGCGGTGAAAGACGGAAAGATAAGCGGGTTGGTCGCTCCGGGTTTCGTGCAGCACGCAGACAGAGTCATCGACGCCAGCGGGAAGATTTTGATGCCGGGAGCGATAGATCCTCATGTGCACATGCAGTCAAGAGCTTTTGGTACAGTGACTAGAGATGATTTCAGTTCCGGCTCGAAAGCGGGTGCATTCGGCGGCGTTACCTCAATGGTGGATTTTGCCATACCCGGTGCCACTCAGACGCCGATGGATGCGATTCGGGAGCAACAGAGGAACGCGGACGGGAAGACGTATCTCGACTATTCTCTTCACAGTTGTCTAACCAACGCGAATGAGAAAACCGTGGAGCAGGTGAAACAGATTATCGATCAGGGGGTCCCGTCCTTCAAGATGTTCATGACGTACAGAAAGGAGGGGGTCTTGATTGACGACGGGATGTTGATGCTGTTAATAAACGAGATTTCGAAGAACGGCGGCCTCCCCGGCGTTCACGCGGAAAACGACGCGATGATTGTAACTCTGGTGGAGAAATTCCTGGCGGAAAACAAAGTATCGCCCATATTCCACGCTCTGAGCAGGCCTAACGTCACAGAGTCCGAGGCGATCAACAGAGCACTGTACATCGCAGATTTCTACAACTCGCCGCTCTACATCTACCACATGTCGACGAAAGAGGGAGCGGGTTTGATTCGCAGCGCGAAGTCGCTGGGAAAGAAAGCCTATTGCGAGGTGTGCACCCATCACTTGGTCCTGACAGACGAGCTTTATGAGAGATCAGACGGAATAAAGTACATCATGACACCGCCTCTAAGAAGAAGGGAAGATATAGATGCTCTCTGGAACGCCCTGGCCGATGGAACGATATCCAATGTGGCATCGGACCATTCCTCGTGGGACCTGGGCCAGAAGGATAAGAAGAATTCGTTCGCAGAGGTTCCAAACGGCGTAGCCGGGATTGAGACGAGGGTTCCTGTCATATACTCAGAAGGCGTCATCGGTGGAAGACTCAGCCTTCAGCGATTCGTTGAGGTGGTGAGCACGAATCCCGCAAAGATATTCGGTCTGTATCCTAAGAAAGGAAGCCTCTCTGTCGGAAGCGACGCCGACATAACGATCATTGATCCTAAGCTAGAAACGAAGATCACGCTTGAGAGTTTGCACAGCAGGGTGGACTACACTATTTACGATGGGATGAGGCTCAAGGGTTATCCTATCACGACTATCGTGAAGGGAGAACCGATTGTGAAGGATCGTCAATTCATTGCGGGCTCTCCTGCGAACGGTGTTTTCGTGCCTGGCAGGCGCTTTGGCACGTAAGAAAGCAGGGATCCCGAAATGCTTTACCCGCACTCAGACCTACTCTCAAAAGTAGAACGCGAAGTCGACCGTAGGAAGGAGGAAATCATTTCTTTCCTTCAAGACGCAGTTAGGATTCCCAGCGTTTCCTGCGATGAAGCCCAGATTGTGGAATTCTTGAGAGGGAAACTGGTCGCACTCGGTTTTGACCAGGCAGTGATTGACAAAATAGGAAATGTCTACGGAACAGTAAGAGGGACAAAAGGTGGTAAGACATTGGTCTACAACGGACACGTTGATCACGTGCCCCCCGGAGAGATGGAAGACCCGTACTCTGCGAAGATAATTGACGGTCGGGAGTTTGGCGTCAGGGGTCCGGTAATCTACGGCAGGGCAACGGCCGATATGAAGTCAGGAATAGTGTCAATGATTATGGGAGCTCACATCGCAAGCGAGATTGCGGGGCACCTTAAGGAAAACCTCACTGTGACCGGAGTCGTAATGGAGGACGCAACTCCCGGGCATCCAGGGCCCAAGTATTTGGTTGAAAAGGACGGGCTGAGTGGGGACGCAGCAATAATCACCGAGAGCACAAACCTCGGCCTGAATCTGGGGCACCGCGGGAGCTCGTTGATAGTCGTGAGGTTCAAGGGGAAATCGGCACACGCGAGCGAACCCAGTCGCGGGGTCAACGCCCTATACCACGCTTCAAAATTCATTAGTGGATTTGAGATGATCCGAAAGTCGTTTCCGAGGCACGAAGTACTCGGCTATCCCACGGCAGCAATCACCGATGTCAAGGTCTACCCAGGGGCTCTAAACGTCATCCCCGAGAGGTGCGACGTCTTCATCGATTTCAGGTATATCCCAGAGTACCGCATGGGCGAGCTGATCAGGCAGATAGAGAATCTCATCTCCCGTCTCAAGACTGAAGATAATGCCGTAACCGGAGAAGCATCCATTGTGAGGAAACATCTCAGAAGCCACACGGGCCTCGAATCTGAGACAGAGGCGGTGAACCTGCCGTTCTACACCAGCCCAAGCGAAGAGCTCGTGAAAACG
>VBPK01000183.1 GCA_005877225.1 Nitrososphaerota archaeon | reverse complement strand
TCAGCCTGGGGGCGAGGCTCTCAAGCAGGTTCTTTTGCACGGTTTTCGTCAGTTACGATTTCCCTTATAGCGTTTCTTGTTCGGGGCTGGGAGAGTTGGTGCGGCGTGCGGGATTCCAATGAGTCTCTCCCCTAGTTCTGAAACATCGCTCTTGATTTGGCGCAGAAGACTGACAGGGTTATGACGAATCGCAATGGTTCCGTGGGCTAAGGGTTTTGCGATGCCAGGTTTCTTCACAACTGCTGAAATGAAGTTGTAATCATCTAACGAGGCAACCCTCTTCCGATAAGACCTGCCTTCTGTTTCATCATCTTGAGTATGTATCATCACACCCTAGCTTTCAGGCGTCTCTCATCGATGCCTTTAGTCTGAAGAAGTCTCATAAAGGTCGAAACCAATCTGGTTGGAGCCACAAACTCAACGCGTCGATCCCGTCTCTCTTGCTGCCTTCACACCAGTGTCATAGTGCCTGCGCGTCAAGATCCGCATCAAAGAAAGTCCAGGGTTCGTGCGGCCGTGATCCAGCCTGGTTAGGATGGGGGCTTCCCATTCTCATGAGGAGAGAGCCCCTTGCCCGGGTTCAAATCCCGGCGGCCGCACCCCAGCAACCCTGTAGAAGTCAGCTTCCCGAGTACAATGCTTCGCTAACCCGAATCTAGTCTTCGGTTTTCCGACCTACTCCGTGAAGTCGCGAACCTGGCTCTCTTCGATCACTCGGGCGAGCGCTTCCCCCATCCTCCTGTAGCCCGAAGGGTCCGGATGAAGGCCGTCCGGAGAACTCGCCAGCTTTGTCGGGTTGTGTGGGTCGGAGACGGCGGCGTATGTGTCGCAGAAGAGCGTGCCCATAATATGCGAGACCCTCCTTATCCAGTCGTTGAGCGCCGCAAGGGATTTGTAATCAGCTTGGCTCATGGTGTTGTACGGCAGTACGGTCGCGGCGACGGTTCGGATTCCGGCTCTGATCGACCGCTTGTGCATTGCCACAAGATTCTCCTCGATCGAGTCCAAGGTGCGCCCCTGGTAGAGGTCATTCACGCCCGCGAGGATAATTGCGTAATCGCACTCCTCTCGCAGGACGTCTCGTTCAAGCCTTTCACGGATCTCATCCGACCTCTGGCCGTTGATGCCTCGATTAAGGACGAGCCATTCGGGATGGAGCTTCATCATCCAGTAGGCGTACTGGCTCTCGACGTCTCCCCGACCGTCCGGGGGGGCCTCGAGGGGGGACTCAAAACCCGGTGTGCCTGCGGTTGTGGAATCACCCAGGCCGACGATTTTTAGAGGGAGGTTCAAGAGGGTTCGTCGGCATGGTGCAGCTCTCTTCGTTTATTCCTTTGTGTCCAGGACCTTGACGGCCTCGTCGGATACGACGAGCCTATCCGTCGCCACGATTTCGCTCAGCTGGAAGAGGACAAACCTCGCGAAGGTGATGCCACTCCTCTCTTTTCGATAAGACGCGCTCTCGATCTTGGTGAGTGCCATCCTAAGCTCGGTTACTGTCTGCAACGATTAATGCGCCGTCGTTGCGATTAGCGGAATTGCTAATTAAGAAATATGGAGTAGAAACTCAGATTTCTTGCATGTCTTCTCAGTTACTCGTTATGGTTCTGAGAGTCTCCACTGCCTCCTTAACGTGCTTTTTCGGATTGAGCTGGGAGGCAAAGATGTGCCTTACGATACCACTCCTATCGATGATGTACGTGACTCTTCCTGGTATCAGCCCTAGGGAGGACTCGACCCCGTAAAGGCTTCTCACCCTCTCTCCCTCGTCGCTCAGTAGTGTGAAAGACGCGTTGCACTCCGAGGCGAAGCTCTCGTGTGACTCGACAGTGTCGGAGCTCACACCGATTACCTCGGCTCCCAACTCCTTGAACTCCTCGTACCGCTCGCTGAATGACTTCGTTTCGGTGGTGCAGCCGACCGTGAAGTCCTTCGGGTAGAAGTACAGCACTATGCTCCGTTTCCCGAGAAAGTCTTTCAGAGAGACGACCTCCCCCGACTGGTCGGGAAGGGTGAAGTCTGGAGCTCTGTCCCCTACCTTAACCTTCATTGGTGCGGCGACCTCTTGCCGGGAGTTAACCCTTACGTTCCTTCGGTGTACTTCCTTAGAGACAGCGAGCCGTTCCTGATTTCGAGCTCGTATATCTCGTTGACGTCAAGCCTCACTCCAAGCATGTCGTACTCCGTCTCAGTGAGGACCATCACGATCTTCGCGAAACCCATCTCCCTCACCTGTGGGACAAAGCCCATCGACTGGAACTGCGAAATTATCCCCTGGATTACTCTCCCCTCGTCTGTGCCCGCGAACTGGTTCACCTGTCCCCTCTCCCTTAGCTCGACAAGCTCGATTTGTTTCGACGGCATTCCCGTGAGCGGGTCCGGGACGCTGCTTATTCGCTGAACTCTCACCCTTGTCATGGGGTAGCGTCCCCGATTCTAGGGTATAAAATGAGTTCGGAGAACGCTCGTCGCCGCAGTATTTTGATGCAGGGTTCGCTCCTCCTCCTTCTTCTTTTTCTTCTACTCGCCCTGCGCTTCGGAGGGGAGGTTCGCCTGCTGAGGCTCCACACCCTCCTCGTCCTGCGGCTGGACACTCTCCCCCGCGGGTGTCCCCTGCGCCGAGGTGGCCATCAGCTCCTCCACATACTCAGGCGTTATCACCCTGGCCATCGAGAGGTTAACGAGGCTGTTCGTCGAGGCATCTCCGTTCACTCGTCCGATCCTCCCTCTGAGCTGCCTCCACTTCAGCCTGCTGTTGCCACTCTTCGAGGTGTAGATGATTCCGAGTATGTCCCTCGCGTTGATGAAAGTAATGTCCCTGATCTTCTTCAGCGTGACCTTGTCCGCCGCCTCGATGTAGATAGAGCCAGGCTCTTCTTCCTTCTCAGGAAAGACCTCAGGGTCGCGCATGTACGACTCGGGAACGAAGGACCTGCAGGTGCTGTTTATCAGAAACCTCCTGAAACTCTCGAGGTTGCAGGTGACATCGATCTCGACCATGGGGGGCCTGACGTCCTCGAAACCCCGCTGGCTATAAACTCATAGTCGGTTCGATATCTTCGCGGGTGAGTGGGTGGGTAGGGAGGCCGACCCGAACTGACGGTGACTACGGCGGTCGCAAAGGAGGGCGGGGTTTCATAGCTCCTCGTCCATGCCTCAATTACTTCAGCGCCTCAGCTCTGGAAAGATTCCTGTTGTCGTGCACTCCGCTTGCGTGAAGCAGGACCGCCGCGACGGCCCCATCTTCCACGGGGCGTCGTGAAGGTGAACCACAGGCAGTCAGTGTCCAAGCCCTTCCATCAGCGAAAACGCCCTCACTCCCCGCTTAGGACTTGCTGAGACTTCCGTTGAACCGCCCTTCCGTTCGCGGCGACCGGGCTTCTCGGGGGAAGATTTTTGTCGCTAGCCGAAGAAGAAGGATGGCGCGGGTGATGACCGAAATAGCCCACCTGATGAATGATGGTGATCTTGAGTTGGGAACCCGCGCAGAGGGTATCCTTCATAACTAACAATCAGAGTGCGTGAGTCATTGCAGCTCCGGTACCTGGTACGCCTCGCCTCGGATTCTTTTCGGTCTAGGGAGGGCTTCCTTCGTGGCGTCCGCTCCCTCTCCACCTCGGTGGGCGGCAGCGTCCGCAACCCCAAATGGACCTCGTACGGGGCTTTGGAGATCGACGTCTTTGTGAATTCGAGACCGGACTTCGACCTTCTTCAGGCGGCGCTAGAGCCTGTCTCGAAAATCGAATTCGTGCACGACCTCAACGAGGCTCCTCCTCACAAATCGAAGGAGGAGATCATCTCCGAGGCGAGGAGCTACTTCAATTCAGAGAGATTCTGGGAGGCTCATGAAACACTCGAAGCCTTGTGGAGGGTCTCCTCGGGCGACGAGAAGCTTCTCCTGCAAGGGCTTATTCTTGTCTGCGCCGCCTTTGTCCACCACCAGAAGGGCGAAGAGGAGACCGGGCAGAGCGTCCTGCGTCGCGCAAGCAGGCAGCTAAATTGGCCTCAGAGTATGTACGAGGAGATGGACCTCGAGCGGCTGAGACGTCGCGTCCAGAAGATCCTAGCCACCAAGCGATTCCAAGTCTTCCGAATCTAGCCGAAGACGGGCAGATTCATCGGGTTGGTCTGCTCCGAGAGCTTTCCAGGCGACCTAGAAGCGGCAACGCCGAGTATGAGCGTCACGAGCGATAGCGCGATGGCCACCAGAGAGGTGGAGACGCCGAGCGCATTTGGTGAGAGGAAGAAGGAGACGATTAGGGCGGCCGCGTCCACAGCGGCGACCTGGAAAGCGAGTCTCACCCCAACGAGGCAGGCTAGACCGTCCCCAAACAGGATGACTCCGAAGATCAGTATGACCGCGTCCAGCGTGCTCCCTCCCTCGAGGTTGCCGGTCGGCAGCGCGAGCAGGGAAAGTCCTGAGCTGACCGCCAGGATCGCCCAGATCGAGGTGATCAGAGCGATGATCGCGGCTATGCGTCGAAGCAACTCGTCTCACTTCATCGTCAGTCTGTAGATGCCCGCCTCGATGACCTTATTCACGTAATCCTTGACGAGGTAGAGCCGGTGGATGGGTGGTGCGGCGGAGGAATCAAGCGATAGGTCGTTGCGCACTACGAATTGGTGCTGCTCCCCACTCTTGCAGGTGTGCTCGATCTGCTTCCCCGGCTTCACCCCGAGGCTCCTCATGAAGACCTCTTTGGCGGTCGTGCACGTTAAGATGGCCCACTGCTCGTCGTCGGGGATTGAATCGAAGCCTACACTCGCCTTCAGGGGTTCCCCGTACCTCTTGTCGTCGCAGAAGGTGCGCTTGCAACTCCTGCATCGCCAGACGTCCACGACACCCTGGAGGTAGTTGTCTCTGTTCACGTTCACCATCCCCATAAAGACGATTTCATGCTCATGGCCGACCATTTTGGTCACTTCTCACCCTGCTCGGCGAGCTTTTTCTTCGTTGCGGCTTCATAGACCGGAATCAGCTCCAAGATTAGCTTGTCCACCCTCATCCTCCTCTCCCTCAGCTCCCTCGTGACCCGTTCCTGGTAGGTCCTGAAGTAGTTCGCGACGCCGAGTCTGGGGTGCAGCGCGATGAATCTGCTCCCATCCCCCGAGAGCAGGATCATGCCTCTCGAGAGCAAGACCTCGGTCGAACGATTTTTTTCGGCTTTCGGTATTCCGCCTTCCCTCAAGATTTTCAGGTACAGCATCGCTTCCTCCCATCCCAGCTCGATGTCGGTCCCTAGGCTCCTGATGACCGTCTCGTCGTCTCTGGGCACCCCGGTGGCTCTTTTGCGGCGACTAAAAGACCTCTCCTCATGTGCAATATGTTCGCTTTTCCGTCCTGAAACCTGCATTTTCAACTTCCTGGAAGTCCCCCATTATATCGAAGCCATGCGAATGAGATGAGTTCCCTTTGAACTTGGCTTCGAAGGCTCAGGCGCTGGCCGGAACTACGGCGGTATTCCTCCTACTTATGACAGGTGCCGTATTCGCAGCCGCGAATAGGGCGCCCATCGCGTTTGCGCTCAATGCGCCTCTGCTGGTCGACGAAGAGACCTCTAACAGCTGTTCGACGACTTCTTCGAGTGCAACTGCCTCGACAACCGCACATGAGACGGATAGCGAAATGTGTGAAAGCGATTCGGCGAACGAATGTAGCACTGATATCGCGACTTCGCAGGGAAGCACTTCTACTACCCACCTTGGGGAAGAGCACCCGCTGGGTACTTGCCAGAACGAGTCCGAGACCTCTGAGACTGAAACTGAGAGTTCCCATTCCGGTGGACAGCATCAGCAATCACAGGAGCTCACCCTCAAGATGGTACCTCAATCGGTCCAGGGCGCCCCTAGCGGGTACCTGGAGGGCGAGGCGATGCGAAGATTGAGATCCAAGGCACGACGATAGAGGTACACGCGGAATTCGAAAGTATGAATCCCGAGACTCACTATCTGCTCCTTCTTTCAGATGGGACCAGGCTCGGAGAGATGACTACGAGCCATGAAGGAAACGGGCACATCGAGGCGGTCCATGCCTTGACAGTAGGACCCCATGCAATCGGACTCTCTCTCCTCGATATCTCAACCTTCGCGTCCCAGACGACCGTGATGCGGAGTGACCCGGCTACTTTCAATGTGACGATCGCTCAGTCGACAGCTAGCGAGTCAACAGCGAGGCACCAAGGCGCTCACGATGTCACGACGACTTCGGCCGACAAGCAGGATGAGGAGAACGTGAATAACGCACTTCAGGACAAGACGATCCCGGCTGTAGTCCATTGGACGGAATCTGGGGTGAGCACATCGCTCCTCGACCCCAACTTCACAGTCTCCGTGGGCAAGTACCAAGACTCCGGGCTCCTGGTCTCGATCTCAGGAAACGCGACCGGGTCCAGGGTAATCCTGATTAACCTGACCAAGGATGCGAGCCCGAACTTTGGCTCCGGAGCTCTCCTCGTGACGCTCGATGGGGCTCCCATACAGCAAGCCTCCTCGTTTCTGCAGGTTCTCAAGGCCCAGCCGACAGACCCCGCCCGCTACATGATCTTCTCGACCAGCTCTGGATGGCAGCTTCTCGTCTCCATCCCGCACTTCTCACTTCATACGCTCGCAATCCTCCCTGTCGTCGCAAGCACGCTCAGTAACATCTTAATGGTCGATGCCCCCTTGCTGGCGTTATCGATCCTCGCCGTGAGTTCGCTCTTCGCCATCGCCTACGCCAGGCGCCCGAGAGCCTACATCTAGCAGACCCCAAATTCAGACCCCGGATTCGGATGCCTTTTAGCTCAAATGCTTTTTTCTACTCAGGATGGCTGCTCTCGACATGATGCACGAGAGACCTGAGACGAATAGGGTGATCAAGGTCCTCGACCACCCTGCGAGGAAGCGTATCATCGAGCTCCTGGGGGCGAGAGGAGCGATGCCTTGGAAGGACCTCGCCGCCGAGCTCGGGATGGGTACGGGCGCACTCTACTACCACATTGATACTCTCGAGGGGATTGTTGCCAGGGACTCCTCCAAGAGGTACTCGCTCACGAAGCCAGGGCAGGAGGTCTACGAGTACCTGAAGGCGAACCCTGAAGCCGTATCGATCAAGGATGTGCCCCCGAACTTCAAGAGGTCGGGACGGTTCAGAGACTACGCGGAGACCATCATCGCCCCCAGGTATCTTTTGGTAAGACTGACGGCGAGCAATCGAAGGTCTATCCTCTCTCTCTTCCTTCTCTCTGGGGCATTCGCCGCGGCGATGCTCTACACCCGACACGAAGCCCTGCTCCTCTATCTCGCCCCCGCCTCCAGCGGAATCGTCTCGGTTGGGAGCTATCTACTGAGCCTGGGAGCGCTAATTCTGACCAGTTATCTGGCGACCGTGGCTATCTTTCACGACAGACCGAATCTACTCCCTCTGGCAGCATCGAGCAGCCTATCGTTTCTCCCCGTCGTGATTTTCTCTCTCGCCCTTTCCGCGATTTCCTCAATCGTCAGCCTCTCCGCAAACAGGGACATCCTGACCGTCGCGTTGGTAATCTTTCAGGCATGGAGCGCGACCATCCTGGCTGCGGGGATAAGCGTCTCTTCGAGCGTCAGGATAGAGAAGTCGATAATGGCGAGCCTTATCGTCCTCTACACCACGATGATTCTGGTCTTCGTGCTGGGAAGCGGTTTCTAGGGAACCTTTGTCGTGTCCTTGGAGTTCCAGAGGAACTCGAAGTAGTCTTTCGCGAAACTAGCCAGCCCGTGATGGTCGGCCCAGATCGCCAGAGGCTTGTTTGGCTGATCACCGCCGCCCAGCAGCAGTACGACCTCCCTCGCGTCAGCGATGACGCCCCCACCGTACATCGTCTTCCTTGCCCTCACCTCGGCAACCCTCGACAGCTGCTCGATGCTGGCAGCGGAGACGGATGGCGAAGTCAGGAGTTGACCCTTCACGCCTTTCTCCTTCAGCGTCGCCATCAGGGGGAGAAGCTGGTCAGTAAAGGGCAGGAGCTGAGGTGGCAGGGCGATGAGCAGTTCGGTTCGGCAATTCAAGAGCAGGCTCTTCACTCGAGACAAAATCTCTCCGTACCCTCGCACAATCCAGATGTCCTGTTTCTCCTGCTCACTCTTGTTCTTCTGTACCCCTATCAGTTCCTGAAGGGCGTACTGCTCCTTCTCCCTCCTCTCCGCCTCATACCTGGACTTCAACTCCGCGATGGCGGTGTCAGGCGGCTTCGCGGTGTAGACGACGGGCCTGCTCTTCTGCTCATCGACCCAGCCCTTCTCGTGGAGCGACTCGAGGGCCTCGTAGACCTTCGAGTAAGGAATCCTTGCGTCGCGACTCACATCGTTCGCGGTCATCGTGCCTCCCCGCAGCAAAGAGATGTAGGCTTTGACTTCGGTGCCCGTCAGCCCGAGCTCCTTGAGAGCTGAAAGCGCGCGTTCACTGAGGGACATCTCCGAAGGTCAATTCGCGGGGCACTCTTATTTAGTCTAGCGAATCCCGGCTCGCGAACCCGGGCTATCACCCTCATTCGGTCCGTCCGCTTCGGGCAAATCTTATAATAATGGTGACGCCATTAACCAGTCCATGGCCTTGAACCCACTCGAGTGGATAATCATTGGAGTGATAGTGGTCGTCATCTTTCTCTGGGGCCCCACGAAAATCCCAGCACTCGCGAGGGCGTTGGGGCGGGCGAAAAGGGAGTACCAAGAGGGGAAGAAAGAGGGCGGCTCAGAGTAGCCGTTTGGCTACGACTTCAACAAGCGCCTGTACCTGACCAGGACCGCCACCTGAGCGAGCGATAGTACAGTCCCGAAGGGGAGGTACCACAGCGTAGCGATCGCGGTGACGACTCTTCCGTACCAAGCCCACCACCATCGGTAAAACCCCGAAACGAGGAAGAAGAGCCAGAGGAATCCTTGGACAACGAAAGGGGTTGCCATTGAGGCGGGATCTACCCCCACCAGCGAGACCAGGAAACCCCAAGGTCCGACTCCCGGCCCGAAGTACCTCCCCAGGAGAAGCGCGTGCATTCCGTCGAAGAGCATGTAGCCTCCCACCACGACGGGAATGGTCGAGACTGTTGCGACGACTGCCCTAGGGCGCATCCTCGTTGATCCAGATGTCGTTGCCGTCGGGGTCCTTCAGCATCGCGAGACTTCCCCACTCGGATTTGGTGAGGTCCATCTCGAACTTCACACCTCTCTTCTTGAGTTCCTTCACCGTTCCCTCGACGTCCTTCGCGTAGAATGAGATACCCGTGTTCCCGGGCTCAAGCTTGCCCTTCGGCTGCTGGCAGAGGTGAATCTTCCAGGCTGCGCCCTTCGGCCAGACAGTGACCCAGTGCCCCTGGACCGAGGACTCGAAGCCGAGCTTCTCACTGTACCACCTCGCCGACCTCTTGCCGTTTGATACCACAACGGCGACAGAAAAGTTGCGGTTGAACATCACTCGGCGCATCT
>VBPK01000182.1 GCA_005877225.1 Nitrososphaerota archaeon | reverse complement strand
TCGGGAACATGTTCAGCTCAGCGGGAGCGAGGCAGGAGCACCTCGGGGCTTTGCTCGCGAGCAGCCTCGGCCTGAAGGGCATCCCCGCCTACAAGGTCGAATCGGCGTGCGCCTCCGGGTCGACAGCCTTCGACGTAGCCTACACGATGGTCAAGTCTGGGGCGATCGACTCTGCACTCGTCGTGGGCGTTGAGAAGATGAGGGACGTAGAGCCGGAGGAGGTCTCGCTGGCGCTCGCGATGGCAGAATCGGTGGAGTACACTCAGTTCGTCGGCGCGAGCTTCGCGGCCCTGAACGGTCTCCTCGCTAGACACTACATGGAGAGAGAGAACGTCTCCAGAGACGAGTTGAGCGCTCTCCCCGTCCTCTCTCACGCTAACGCCGTAACCGCCGAACACGCGCAGTTTCGCAAGGCGATAACCCCGGAGGTCGTCGCGAGGTCGGCGATGGTGGCGGACCCGCTCCGCCTCTTCGACTGCGCGCCGGTTGGGGACGGCGCGGCCGCGGCCCTCGTGGTGAATGAAAACGCGATCGGGCGGGCGAAGGGTGGGCTGGTTGAGATACTAGGAGGAGCGATAGCCACGACAGAGTTCAGCGTCTACGAAAGGAAGGATATGCTCAGGTTCGAGGCGACAGAGACGGCATTCAAGCGAGCGTTGGGGCAGGCGAGGCTTCCCGAAAGCAAGGTTGGGCTCATCGAGACACACGATGCCTTTTCTGTCGTGGCCGCGCTCAGCCTGGAGGCGATGGGAGTCTCCAAGAGGGGGAAGGCGCCAAGCGATGCCAAGGAGGGGCGATTCAACTTGGACGGCGATATGCCGATCAACACCTTCGGTGGTTTGAAGGCGAGGGGGCACCCAGTCGGCGCGACAGGCGTCTACCAGATAGCGGAAGCCTACCTACAGCTCACGGACGCGGCCGGAAAAAACCAGGCGAAGGACCTGGAGTATGCGGTAACCCAGAACGTTGGTGGCCTTGACACCAGCGCAGTCGTACACGTCTTCGGGAGGGCACAATAGATGGCAATACAGTTCTGGAGAATAAGGGACAGGTATTACAGGCTGATGGGGAACCGCTGCGATGATTGCGGGGCCGAGTTCTTCCCGCCCGTGTACAGGTGCAGGGACTGTGGTTCGCGCCATCTCGCCGACAAGGATATGCCACGCACCGGCAGGATCCTGACCCACACTCAACTTCACGAGCCGTTGCCGGGGTTCGAATCGCAGGTCCCCCTCAACCTGGCGGTGATAGAGCTCCAGAACGGGGCGCGCGTCCTCGCGCAGATCGTCGACACCCCGCAAGAGAAGATCGAGACGGGGGCGAAAGCTAGGGCGGTTATAAGGCGGGTCCAGGTGGACGGCGATTCGGGGCAGATTCTCTACGGTTACAAGTTTGTGGTGGGGTAGTGTAGAAGCAGCGGAAGTAGTAGTACCTGCGACGAGACTTTTTTTGAACAGCAGTAAAGAGGTGGAAATGGTGGGATGCCCTCAGCCGAGCTAGTCATAGTAGCATTCGTGGGTCTAGCCCTCCTCGCGTCTGTAATTTCAAGCAAGACGAGGACGCCCTACACGCTGCTTCTAGTCTTGCTAGGCATGCTCCTCGCCACATCGTCCGTCTCGTCGATATTGGGCGTCGACTTGATCAATGATCAGCTCGTGGGAGGTGGGCTCTTCGTCGTCCTCGTCCTCCCTCCACTCCTCTTCGAGACGACGATTAACATGAGGGCGGAGGCGTTCGCTTCAGTCTCTCGACCCGCCTTGCTCTTGGCCACTCTGGGAGTCGTGGTGGCGACACTCGTCGGTGGGGTTCTTCTCTGGAGGCTCGCCGCTCTGCCAATCTATCCCGCCTTCCTCTTCGCGGCCCTAATCGCCCCTACGGACGTCGCGACGGTGCTCGAGATCTTCAAGAGGGTCGGTGTCCCAGAGAGGCTTGCCACGCTGCTCGAGACCGAGGCCGTCTTCAATGACGCGACGGGTATCCTTGTCTTCGCCTCGATTCTCGCGTCCTTCAGCACCTCGGCCCCTTCCCTTGCGGGCGCTTCAGCCGACTTCATCCTACGCTTCGGGGGGGGACTGCTGGTCGGACTCGCAGTCGCTATGGGGGCCTCGATGCTGCACAGATTACTCACTGAGAGAATGTCGGAGCTGATACTGACCATAGCTACAGTCTACGGTTCCTATGCCACGGCGGCCGCCATCGGGGCCTCCGGGCTCATAGCCGTAGCGGTCGCCGGCCTCTACTACGGAAATACAGTGATCTCGAGACAGGTCGATGTGGCCGCGGAGTTCGTCAAGTCCTTCTGGAACGTCTTGGCCTACATAGCCAATACACTAGCCTTCCTTGTCATCGGGCTGAGCACGAACGTGGGTGAGCTTCTCGGAGGGCTCGGCGCAACAGCGGTGGCCTACGTGGCCGTAATAGCCGCGCGATACATCTCAGTCCAGGCGATAATGGGGGTGCAGCCGATCGCTGGGGAGAAGTTCGAAAACTCCTGGCGCAACGTCGCTCTGTTGGGTGGAATGCGAGGGGCACTATCGATCGTCCTGGTTGCATCAGTCCCCACCACCGTCCCCGCCAGGGAACTAATCGTCACGATGACGCTCGGGGTGGCCTTCCTCTCGATAGTGCTTCAAGGACCGCTCCTTACTCGCTACACATCGAGAGTATTCAGAGGACGCTAGCGCACTACACCAACACTCCCCCTCGAGCGCGGAGTCCAATTCAAATCGCAATCGCATATATCCCCAGTCTCAGACGAGGTGAGTAGGATGTCGTTCGAGGAGACGATGCGCCTCGCCCAGCAGAGAGGATTCTTCTTCAAGGCGGCAGAGTCTTATCCCAACTCCCCTGCTGGGTTCTGGGATTACGGTCCCCTCGGCGTCTCGCTGAAGAACAAGTTCGTTGAGTTGTGGCGAAGGCTGCTGGTGAAGAAGGATGGGATGGTCGAGATCGACGGGGCCCAGATACTCCCGAAGGCGGTCTTTGAAGGGTCGGGGCATCTCACAGGCTTCACCGACCCCATCGTCGAGTGCAGCAACTGCCACTCTGTCTACCGGGCCGACAAGCTGATCGAGGAGAAGACTGGCAAGATTACGCCGGAGAAGCTTTCGGACAAAGAGTATGACGAACTTCTGGCGAAGAACGCAGTAAGATGCCCCAACTGCGGCTCGAAGCTCTCAGGGACGAAGAGGTTCAACATGATGTTCAGGGTTGGCGTAGGCGCGCTGGGGGAGGACGCCTACCTCAGACCGGAGACCTGCCAGACGATCTTCGTCGATTCTCCGCTTCTCTTCAAGACGCAGAGGATCAAACTTCCAATCGGGTTCGCCCAGTACGGCAAGTCGTTCAGGAATGAGATTGCCCCCAGGCAGGGGCTGGTGAGGCTGAGGGAGTTGAACCAAGCGGAGGTTGAGGTCTTCTTCAACCCCCGAAAGGTCGAAGGTGTGGAGAAGTTCGGGAGTAAGCTAAGCACCTCGCTAAGCGTCCTCCTCCCCGACGGGTCGAGCCGAAGAGTCAGCGTCGCCGAGTCCATCGAATCGGGGTCGATCCCGAACAGGCTCATCGGGTACTATCTCGCGCTTGTCGAGGAGTTCTATGAGACGGCCGGGTTGGCCCCCGAAAAGATTCGGTTTCGAAAACTTTCAGACAGGGAGAAGGCCTTCTACGCCGAGGTAGCCTACGACCTTGAGGTGAAGACATCGATTGGCTGGGTCGAGTTGGTGGCATGCAACTACAGGGGAAGTTACGACTTGAGTGGGCACGCCCGGGTTAGCCGGACCAACTTTGAGGTGGACGATGCGGGGGAGAAGCTCATCCCACACATCTTCGAGCTCTCCATGGGTGTTGACAGGAGCCTCTACGTCCTCCTCGAAGACGCTCAGCGTGTTGAGGGAGACAGGACGTATCTCGCCCTCCGCCCCTTCCTCGCTCCTCTCCAGGTCGGGGTATTCCCCCTTGTCAGCAAGGCAGGGATCCCCGAAGAGTCGAGCCGCATCTTCCTGAAACTCAGGGAGAGGTTCGATACCTTCTACGACGAGGGGGGGTCGATAGGGAAGAGGTACGCCCGGGCCGACGAGGTGGGCACTCCCTTCTGCATCACGATCGACTTCCAATCGCTGAAGGACGGGAGCGTAACGATAAGGAGCAGGGACACAAAGTCACAGGAGAGGGTGGCGAGTGAAGAGCTAGAGGGAAAGCTTGGGGAACTCCTGCGCTGGCCGCCCATTCAATGACCCATCAGGAGGAGGATTGATATCAGAGAAGCCAGGGCACCGGTCACGCTGCCGAGGAGGTTTACGATATTATTCTCTACGAAGGGAAACCCCCCCGTTCTCCGCGTCGGCTCGCCGCCACAGTGAGTCAGGTTCTCTACAGGCTTCCCGCAGACGACGCAGAACCCTTTCCTCTGGATGGTAGCTCCGTAGAAGCTGTCCGCCACAGACCCGACAAATCCACCGGCAAGGGCCGCGGCGAGAGGAGGCAGAACCCCCGGGAGGACGCCGAGTAGGGAGGCCATCACCCCTATTACGAGGGATGCGAAGAAGGCGCCGGCGAAGCCGAGGGGAGTCACTCCTCCCGATGTTCCCGGGGGTACCGGAGAGCGAGGACGAATCAGTAGACGGGGCTTGAACTTGCTGAGGAGTCCCAGCTCGGTGGAGACGGTATCGGAGGCCGCGGCGGCCATGCTTCCTACAAAGAGCGCCGCGAAAAGCAGACCCCCGCTGAAGAGCTCGGCGAGCGCAAAGATAGAAGCGGCCCCGCCGTTGGCAAGAATATTCGGCCAGTTTCTAGCCCCTCCCTTCTCCTGCGCAGCCCCTATTCTCTTCTTGTACTCGTACTTGTACAGCGTGAAGCCGACGCCGAGAGTGAAGAAGACCGCGACAATGATGAACCACCCCAGCCCGCCTCCGACGATGATAGAGTAGCCCACGGCGACACTCGCGAGAAAGCCCCTGCCGTCGAGTACCCTGAGCAGGATGGCGGCGAGCGCGAAGAGGACCACGACGGCCAGCATGACGAGTGCCAGTGTGAGGTCGAGTTGAATCAACCCGAATGGCAGCGAATGGGCGATGAAGTAAAAAGGTTGCCCGCTAAATTCCCTTTAGCGAGGAGATTATCTCCTCCTCACTCCGAGAACCCGAGAGCGCCAGTATGATTCCCTCCCTCTTGGCCAGCTCGAGCGCGAGCGGGTCCAGCTCTCTCGGTCCGTGAATCACGACCATCCTCGGTTTCAGCGGCGAGGCGCGGATTGCAACCATCGGGCTTCGGCCTGTCCCCACCTTCGTGAAAACCAGAGCTCTCTCGGTCGTGGCACCGAATATCCTATAGAAGTCGTATCCAGAGAGCGCGTAGATCGTCTTGATGCTGTCGACCACGGTGTAGCCGTACAAGTTCACGAACGACTCGTCCCCTGTCAGGAGGCGGCCGTCGACTGCGCGCAGAATCTGGGAGGCCTTCACTGGGGTCTGAAATTCTCCTATCGCGAGTATCGCGGCTTCCCGGTCGTTGGAGACGAGTTTCGAAACGACCCTCCCCTTCGACTCGTCGAGTCCGACGAGCGCCTCGATGTACCTTCTCACGAACAGGACGCCCGGGGAAGGCCTGCGCCCGCTCTCGTAATCACTGAGAACGGAAGGCGATATCCTCATCTCTTTCGCGAGGAGCACCTGCTTAATCCCCAGCTTCTCTCTCCAAGCCTTCAGAGCCCTGCCGGGGTCGCTACTTGCGACGACGTTTCCGGCTATCTTGGCGAGGGCGTCGGTGTTTGCCGCCTGCAAGAGAGTTTGGTTTTTGGCGGACTCGATTTAAGCTTTTGACGAAGTCAATTCGGACTGGTTACTCTATGCTCCTTTGCTAGAATAGCATGATTTTCTGCTACTCCACCATTCGCTGAAGGTCGATGTCGCCAAAGAATCTTCGTGTAACTCCCGAAGACGGCGAGTCGAATGGGTTAACGCCGATGACGAGGGGTAGGTTGTTGGCGGCGTGGCCAAGCAGGAGACACGTGTGAGGCGGGAGGGTTCTGACTATCGCCCTCACAGTTTCGGCGTCGACCATCGAGGCCTGAGAGACGAGCGAGAGGTCAGCCTCGTTGGAGAAGTTGTAGAGGAAGATGTTGTCGACCTGGCGATAGATCTTCTGGTCGATCGCGTCCGGCTGATTGGTGACGAAGATCGAGAAGACCCCGAAGTGTCGCATCCTGGTAATAAGATCCTCCCAGTAGGTCTCCCTGAGGTACAGGTGGGCCTCCTCCGCCAGGAGAAAGACAGGGGGGATCGCCCGCTGCTCGAGGAGCTCCACCAGCTTTGACAGAATCATCTCCACGACCATCCTCCGGTTCAGGGGGGAAACCCCACCGAGAGAGAGAACTAGCGCCGCCCCCTCCTCTCTCGAAGCGAAGAACTTCTCGAGGTCAAACTGCCTTTCAGGGGAGTCAGTGAAGAGACCTGACGACAGGAGGGTGTGATAGCGAGCGTGCATCGCGTCCCTCACTAGCTCATTGCACCTCCACTGTTGTATGGCTTCCTCGAGTCCTCTCATACTCAACTCTCCTCTTGACTGGATTGACTCCCAGATTTTGACGAACTCCCTCAGCGAGGTACCAGGCATCTCGAGCGAGTGGGTTAACAAGGAGACTACAGGTCGCAGGCCGACCGAGGAGAGGCTGAACCTCAGCTCTCTCCCGGGTCTCAGAACAACCACCCTCCCCGCGACAGAGGACTTCGTGCCGTCCTCCCTCAACCCGACGGTATCATACTCATCGTTGAGGTCGAAGACCAAGCTGTAGGCCCCGTACTCGAGCAAACCCCTGAGTAACATCTTGGCAAGGTGGGACTTGCCCGACTCCTTCCTGCCGGTAATCACCGTTATCCTGCCGTCGAGTGCCTCAGCGGCAAGAGAAAAGTCGAAGGAAGAATCGACCTTCCCAACCTTGATCTTCCTTCGGCCGAGCGGCGCTATGCTAGACGAGAGCTCGTTCACCATAATCCTAGAAATCTTCGAGTTGGCTCTCGACGGGACCCAGTCGATACGCGGGGATAGCCTACCCTTCTCGATGGTGCCACGCGCCTTGCAGACCAGAATCCTCATGTCCCTGATTAGAGTCGAGACGCTCGATAGGTCCAACGGGTCCTCCACCACTCCTTGGGCTGAAGCCGAAAGGACCTCCTCTCTCGCTATCTCTTCTTCTATCCCCTCTACGTCGAGGTACCTTTCGTCGTAAATCTGAAGGACCAGCCTCCTCGCGCCCTCGCTCACGAGGATGTAGTCGCCGACTCGTACGTTCTCCTTCGACGCGGCCACAAGTATGTTGTCAGCCTCCTTCTTCAGAATTCTTATTCTCACGCGCCCCCGTTGAAGCCCCCGAGCGCGATCCTCCTCAGCGTGATGGTGGGAACTCCCCTTAGCCTGAACCTCCCGGTCACGAGCGCCTTGATCGCCTCACCGTCAGCCTTGGTGAAGACGGACAGGTGGTGGGCGAGCTTCAGCGACTCGGGATAGCCGGCAGGAAAGGCGTCGTTCCATAGTACCCTGCCCAGCATCTCGCGAACCTCTTCCTTCGAGTTCACCAAATCGAGTCGGAACACGAGGCCGTCCGTGCAGAACTTCGCGAGCAGCGTAATGACAGGTCCCTCGTCGAGAACGTGATACACGGCGCCCCGCGCTCTGCTAAGGGAGCCGACAGCCCCTTCAGAGAGGATCAGGTTGCTCGACTTTGAGAAGCCGATGAGGCAGTTGTTGCGCGCGCGTGGTGACGGGAGTGAACCGGAGAACTGACCGAATGGATGCTTCAACGAACCGTCGGCCATGACGACCACCTCCTTCCTAGAGGAAAGAAGAGACTCCATCACCCGCCTCTCGATCTTGTTCCGTATCGCCCTCTCTGCCACCGAATGGTCGGAGATTAGGGCGTCGAGTTCGAGCGAAGTCACTTCGGCTCGTATGCCCGTGACGCCGCTCCGTGACACATAGACCAGGACGGGACCCAGCCTTACAAACCTCCTGACCATCCCCTCGTAAGAGATCCCCACGGCTGCCCTGGCCGCATAGAGCGCGCCGTCCGAGGTCTCGCCGACGAGTACACAACTCGAGTCGACCGACGCGACCAGTCGCCCTTCTTTGATTGGAAATATGCACCCAGGGACTACGGCCGCGTCGACCTCTTCGAAGTAGGGATACAGCTCCTTTCCGTATCTGCTGAAGATGAAGTGTCGGCCCGATAGCTCTCGTTCGACACTGATCGCCAGCTCCTCGTATCCCTGCCTCAACTCCTGCGCCACGGAGTCGAGAAGCTCGATGGTGTCACTCTCGGGAAGGGCCCGGATTGTGGTGGCCATCTTGCGCAACATGACTGCGGCATCCGGCTTATAAGTATTGCGAAAAAACGGCTTAGTAAGTATTGTCGGAGCGGTTTCTCTGTAAGTTTTCCCCGGATTCAGAGATCCTTGATCGCTTCAATCGCAGAACTTACGCAGTTGGGACACTTGCCGAATGCTCCCCTCTTCGAGTTCGCGGTAAAGACGATTCCGCAATTAGAGCATGCCCTTAGGTCGGCCTTGCTTTGTGTCATGCCTTCCAAGGCACGCGGACTTGCCTATAAGAGCTAATCCCACCACAATGTCCATGTGGAGTGACGATCCTCTTGTTCCATTGCCACGTCAATGTCCTCTGCGCCCTCAGGTTCAAGGGACTTTATGATGGCCATCACTTTCCTGCTTTTTTCCGCTAGAAGGGTCACCTCCAGCTGACCGGCGTAGTCGCCTCCTTCCGGAATACTTGCTTGAGTAGAGCGGGATGCACTGCCTTTTACAGACCTTGAAGACGGCCCTGACCATCCCGATATACCTGCTCTCCTGCTTTGCCCTATAACACCGTGTCTGAGGAATCATGTCGCATGAAGAACTATTCTGACCGGACTAAGAAGCGCCTTCAGGCACCTTGATTTCCAGAAATAATATGGAGGAATTCTTACTGCTGGCAGCTTCTTCATCGTGCTCTTCTAAACCAGTTTCAGATAGATATTTGTCTGAGAACTTGGAAAGGATCCGGCTTTCAACTTTTGCAGAACGAAGGGTGACAAGCGACGAATTCTGTAGAATTCATACGTGCTTAAGAGTTCGTCTAACAGTGTCCTATTTCTCGGCCAAACTTCTGGATTCCATTCTAGAACCATGTTTTTTATTTTTCTTTGAGAGATTAACCTCTCCGCTCCTAGAAGAACTTCAGGCTCTGCTCCTTCCACGTCTACTTTTAGGACATCAATGCGATCGATCCCGAGGCTCCTCGCCACGGTATCAAGCCGAACCGACGAAATGGCCAATTCTTCTCCTCCGTGACTCCTGACGATCGAGTGAAGACCCGTCTCCGCTGTCCGCCTAACGAGATATAATGTCCGCGTACCATCGATGTCCGACACGATTTCATTGAACAGCCTGACATTACGGAATTTGTTTCGTTCGACAGATTTTGCCAAGAGCGAAAAGTTTGCCGGGGCCGGTTCGAACGATAGTACAGTTCCGTCTTGTCCAACTCGCCTCGCGGCGAGAAGAGTAAACCAACCCACGTTGGCTCCGACATCGACGACTCGTCCCCCCTTTCTTAATAGCTCGATAAACAGGTCCGTCGTAGCGAGCTCCCAGATACCAGCGACTGCTATCAGTGGTGAGATGTACTCTGCGTGGGGGTTCAAGTAAATCTCGAAACCGTGGATGCGTTTCACATGAACTGGATTATTGACATACGTGTCCACCACCCGCCTTTCGATGTACGACTCTAACCCAAGTACCGTTCGATGCGCGATTCTATTCCACCACAGGCCTTCGATCAGTCTTGGAATGGTAGATGGGAATCGGAGCAGTAACTGCATCACTCGAAGGGAATGCTTCAGGTTTAGGATTAGCTCCCATGACAAGCGGAACTCGTCACCCACGGTTCCATCTGCAGTCGGCCTTCCTTGAATCACTCGACTGCTGCTTGAATCCCTCGACTGCTGCCTCTTTTAAGCGTATTTGCAAATGCCCTTCCGAAGCTATGAAAATCCTCCTCATCCAACCTACAACAGAAATGTACGTTGTATTTAGTGTGCTATAGAGGAGGGCGCTGTCAAGTAAAGGATTGAGTAATCTGTCTATTCTGTTTGCTTCCTGACGGTTTGAGGGGATGAGGCCTCCCACGCCTCATGATCGTTCCAAGATTCATGATAGGTGAAAGGACACCCCTCGCTCTCAAGCTCTACAGGGTGTATGTCTATCAGTGCTCAAACAGTTTGGGGAGAGCATCAAGGATTCTTGAGGCCTTCCTGGAGAGGTCTCACGAGTCCATACGCCAGTGGGTCCAACGGTTGGCACCGGTCTGCGACGGGTTCGATGTCGATAGGAGGCTAGTCACGGCGATATTCGTGGACGAGACGATGATCCGCATCAGGGGAAGGAGAGGGGTGATGTGGGTCGCGTTCGAGCCAGGATTGAGGCGTTCCTGGGGTTCAGGATCACATACAACCAATCCATTCCCGACACCTGCCTCTTCCTCAAGGAGCTTCGTTCAATGTATGGGAGGAAGCTCACATGGACGGACGAGAGAGCGTGATATCGGAGGCTCGCAGATGGGCTCGTCTGGAGCATCATGTGTATGGCACTGAACTGAAGAACCATATAGAGAGGATGAATCAGGTGTTGAAGGACAGGATCGAGCGCTTCGATGATTTGTTCCCATGCCTCAAGGAGGAGTGTGACAGGGAGCACGTCCACAACTAGATATCGGTCTTCAGGTTCTATCACAACCACGCGAGGACGAACGGGAGATAGGGCGGGCACCGATGGAGTATGACGATGGTCCAGAATACCTGAGATTCATCCGCCTCATAACCGATGCCTTAACTTGACAGCGCCGGCCAAAGGGTCTAACTCTTAAAATATGAGCAACTTGCGCAAGAGGGACAACAAGATATCGTTGGTCACCGAGCCGAATAACATTACTGTCAAGCTGAAGAGGGGGGCATGGGAGATCGAGATCACCTCGCCGGAGGACAGAGTGCAGCAGGCAGTCGAGAGCGTGCTGGCAGGAATGGCATCTAAAGAACCCACACTGGTGGAATCCGAGGAGCGGGACTCGGCGGGTCGGAGGTTCGAGACCTGCCGTGGGCTGCTGACGACTCTGTGGAAGGAGGGATGGTTCGCAAGCCCCCGATCGCTTTCGGAGGCGCACGAAGAGCTGAGCAGGAGAGGGTACCACTACGACCCGACTGCGGTATCGCACAGCCTCGTCGATTTGGTCCGAGAAGGAACACTGTTCAGAGACGGTTCAAGTAGGAACTACAGGTACATCCAAAAGCGCCCGCCGCGCCCTCAGGGCGAGCCTTCCGCCCCAGCCGCCGCGGCTTGACCTTGTCTGAGCTTCTTAGAGAGCTGGTCGCTGAGGCGGTGAACCCCCACCGTGGTTATTCGGTACTTCCCCCCTCCTTCGGAATCCTCGCGCTCGACTTGGCCCAGCTTGGTCAACTCGCTCAGCCTGGAGCTGATCGTCTTTGGATAGAGCCCCGTGGCGGCCTGTATCTCGGCTATGTTCATCGAGTCCGAAGTGAACTTTCCCGAGAGGCTCGAGGCTCGCGACGCGACTAGCTGGAGGAGGATCACGTCCTTGTCTGAGACTTTCCTGTCCTGGAGCCAGACTCGCGGCCCCTCGGGGGTTATCCTGATGAAATCCTTGAATGTCTGGATAATGTCGTTTAGTGAATAGTTGACCGTGATTGTCCGCGCCAGGTCGATGTTGGGAACTACCTTTGCGACGAACTCGTGCAGCGAACGCATCACGACGTCGGGAGAGCCAGAGAAGTCGACCTTCACGTCCCCGTAGCTGATCGAGACTGAGAGTTGCCTTTCTGAAGACATCGCCCCACTTGACTCCGGCTTCGAGCAGATTTTTTTGGGCGATTAAACGTTTGCCCTGATATCTGCGACGGGAACCAGCTGCTGCTGGGGCATGATTGGGGTCGAGGAAGTGTACACGAACTCACCGTCTTCCGCCTTGAACCTCCTTATCCGCGACGCCTTGGCCAGCCTGAGGAGAGCGACCGCGACCGACTGCTTCGGGTAGTTGAGCCCGTACGACTGAAGGGCCTCTCTGACGTCTGAGAGCTTCCTTCTCTGCGTTCCCCACTCGCTGGCGAAGAACTTGCCGACGACCTCGGCCAGCGAGTCGCCCTTCTCAAGGGTGACGACGGGTACCTCACCGCTGTCTCCTGGAGGGAGATAGACCTGAGGAGCCTCTCTGCTCACTCTCGCCCCGCCGTCGGCTGGGAGTTGCTTCAAAACTTCAGGGATTAGCTCGATAGCCTCGCGGATGTGACTTAGTTCGGCTTCGATCTCGGCCTCGCTATTCCCGGCCTTCACCCTGATCTTGACAAGGTCGGAGGGCATTTCATATCAAACTTCCGATGAACTTATTTAAACATCCCTCGCTTCACGGAGGCAATCGAAAGTCCTCTTTCACGGTCGTTAGCACGATGTGCGTGTTGGTCCGCTCGACGAAAGGCATCGCGAGAAGGCTCTTCGCGAACCTGCTCAGTTCCTCTCTGTCCCTGAACTTTCCGATGACTATCCCGTCGGTCGCGCCGGTCACGTCGTAGACAGCGCAGACCCCCGGAACCTTCGCTATCTCCCTCTCCATCTCGAGCAGTTTGCCCTTCGAGACTATCACCTCTACAACAGCGGTGAGTTCGTAGCCGAGCTTCTGGTGGTCGAGGATCGCGGCATACCCCTTGACGAGCCCCGCCGCCTCAAGGTTCTTGACATGCGTTATCACCGTCGATGGCGAAACACGCAATTCTACGGCTAGTTCCCGATTCGAGCGCCGACAGTCCCGCTCGAGCGCCACGATGAGCTTCCTGTCAAGCTCCTCGATGGCCAAATGTTCGGGGTGTACGCTGTGGCCTCCGCTGACGGCGGGACGTTTGTTCGAGAAAGACACTTCCTGACTCATGTACGTCCAATAAGCCTCGTGATGAGTTTATATTCGTTTGTGGGGGCAGGCTGCCACTTGCCTTACGACATCTCCGCCCAGGGTAGCTTCTTGAAGCGGAGGAGAACCCCCAGGCAGGTCCTCGACGTTATCGAGGAGATGGGAATCGCTTTCGTCGACCTGCACCTGACCGACGTACCCGGCCGCCTGCGACACGTCACCATCCCGGCCGAGATGATCTCCGAGAAGACCTTCACCGATGGAGTCGCTAAACTCGACGGCTCATCAATTAAGGGGTTCACCGAAATCTTCGAATCTGATATGGTCTTGCTCCCGGACCCGTCAACCTTCGGCGTAATCCCCTGGGAGGGGACCTACAAGACGGCGAGGCTGATCTGCGACGTTATGGTCGGTTTCGGACGGGGAAAGTTCGCGAGAGACCCGAGACGGGTCGCCCAGGAGGCCGCAAAGATGCTCGAATCGGCGGGATACACGGAATCTCTCTGGGGACCGGAAGTCGAGTTCTTCGTCTTCGACGGGGCGACCTGGCAGGTCTCTGACCCCTTCTCGAACAGTTTCAAGATCTCCTCTCAGGAGTCGGCTGTGGAGGCCAGGGGGACGAACTTCCCCATCAGGTTCAAGGACGGGTACTACCCCGCGCCACCAGTCGATACGCTGAGCGATTACCGCAGCGAGTGCGTGACGAATCTTCGTGATGGGTTCGGAATTCTCTGCAACGCTCATCACCACGAAGTGGCCACCGCGGGGCAGTGCGAGATCGACATGTACAGGGACGCCCTCGTCCAGATGGCCGACAGCGTCATGACTTACAAGTTCGTGACAAAGAACGTTGCATCGAGGCGGGGGCTCATCGCCTCGACGATGCCGAAGCCTATCTTCGGGGACAACGCTGTCGGGATGCACACACACTCGAGTCTCTGGAATGGAGAGAGGAACGCCTTCTTCGACCCTGACGACGGATACGCGGAGATAAGCCAGACCGCGAGGCACTATATCGGTGGGCTCCTCGAGCACAGCAGGGCGCTCTGCGCCATCGTCGCGCCGACAACCAACTCATACAGACGGCTGGTCCCAGGTTACGAGGCGCCAGTCTACGTCGCCTGGAGCAAGTCCAACAGGTCGGCGAACGTGCGAATCCCACTCTACGAGAAGGGGAGGGCGGGGGAGGGTGCGAAGAGAGTCGAGTTCAGGACACCCGACCCCTCATGCAACCCATACCTCACCTTCTCGGCGATCGCAGCCGCGGGGCTTGACGGAATCAAGAGAAAGCTGGACCCAGGAGACCCTGTGGACCAGGACATCTACAAGCTGACACCCGAGAAAAGGAGAGCATTATCGGTGAAGGAGCTTCCGGGGAGCCTTCTGGAGTCGGTAGAGAGCCTTAGGAGTGACTCTGGGTTCCTCACCCCCGTATTCCCCAAGGACCTCCTTGACGTGATGATGGAGCTGGAGTTGGAGAATTACAGGGCGGTCGGAGCCAGGCCCCACCCCTACGAGTTCTACCTCTACTTTGACCTGTGACAGACAGCCTGAAGGGAGTTCAGATGCCCTAGCACGCTCTAGGTTGAGCTTTTTCTACAGAAGCAACGCCGACCAAGATGTATGACCCGATTGCACGCTCTTTAATTAGCCCTCCAACAGCCCAGGACCTACTGGATGGAATAACGGTAGGATGTGTGAAAGAAAATGAGTTTCGGACAGCGCGGAGGGTATGGCAATCGAGGAGGTTTCGGAAGAGGTTCCGGTTCCTTCAACAAGCCGGTCGAGGTAGGCAAGGAGTACAACGTCAGTATCTCCGACACCAGCAAGCGTGGTGAGGGCATAGCCAGAATCGAGGGATTTGTAGTCTTTGTCCCTGGCACTAGGCAAGGCCAGAACGTGAGGATAAAGGTCACGCAAGTCTCGGAGCGGTTTGCGTCTGGACAGGTCGTACAGAGTTCAGAACCGACTGCGACGTCAACCTCTCAGTCTACGGCAAAGACCACGAATTAATCAGTCGTGGGGTCTGCCGCACGCACGTTGGTTGATTCAAAAGAATCAACCATTCCCCTTATGTTCTTATCCTGGACCACACGCATAGGAGATTTCCTGAAGGAACATGTTCCGCGGGGCTGACACTAGGCTTCTATGCCGTGTTTACTCGACATGTGGATAAGATAGTAGCTTTCGTCGCGCCCTTCGAGGTTATCGAACCCAATCAGGTCTACTAGGTCACAAAACGAGCAGCGCCAGACTAGCTGGGTCGACATTGCCCGAACAATTTGAGCGATAGCGTGTTTATAACGATTATGAATCACTCTGAACACAAGCGAAAATTTGCAAATCACAATGAGTAATTTTCAGCTTTTACTCTTGGAAGATAGTTTATTTACCTCGGGCACGTAATTTCAGGGCGTGAAAACGCCCAAGCCTGTCACCCACTCAGTCAGGTTGGACCGTAAGGTCTACGAAGAGCTTTCTAAGGAGGCTTCTAAGAAATCTGCCAGCTTCAACAACCTCGTGAACCAGATCCTAAAGAAGCATGTCGAGTTTGACCAGTTCATTCCCGATTTGAACTTCGTACTGATCCACAAGGGCTTAATCATAAGTAACATGGAGGGGCAGAATGACGATACTGTGCTGTCTAGAGCCGAGGCGGCGGGCGGATCGTTCGCGAGAGACACCATCCTCACGATGGGCCTACCCCTAAACAAAGAATCCCTCCTCTACTTCATAGACCCGGTTGTCTGCCGGTACAAGAACTTCGCCGATTGCCAGCGGTATCGGCGAGATGGAAAGGAGGTGTTCTACCTGAGGCACGAACTGGGCGCCAGGTGGTCGCTCTTCTTGAAGGGCTATGTTTCAGGCGCTTTCAAGAACGTCCTCGACAAGGAAATTGAAATAGACGAAACGAAGGACGGTATCACTTTTACCGTTTAGAACGTGAATTCGAATCGCACCGGAATCATCTTCGATGAGCCAAAAATCTAGTAGCTGCCTCGTTCGCTAGCGTCGTGATCATTTCCAGCTTTCGCTTACCCTACCTGGGTTTCGACCTGGGTAAACCCTTCTTGTGATTTCAGGCGTTAGGCCTAGCCTGCTTCTCGGCAACCGCATCCCGCAACTGTTCCAGGAGAGCTC
This sequence comes from Nitrososphaerota archaeon, assembly GCA_005877225.1. Taxonomy (GTDB): domain Archaea; phylum Thermoproteota; class Nitrososphaeria; order Nitrososphaerales; family Gagatemarchaeaceae; genus TA-13. Next base: position 4 of record VBPK01000182.1, on the reverse strand, counting down.
GAGG
>VBPK01000242.1 GCA_005877225.1 Nitrososphaerota archaeon | reverse complement strand
CGGGCAAGAAGCACGAGCTGAAGCTCTACCACAAGTGGGCCGTGAGGACGCCGAGGCCCGTGAAGCAGAGGCTCGACCCAACCGTCCCTCTAATCACCGGCCAGAGGGTCTTGGATAGCTTATTTCCAATGTCTAAAGGAGGAACGGGGGCGATTCCAGGCGCATTCGGAACGGGGAAATGCGTCGCTGCCGGAACTCCGATACTCCTTGGCGACGGCCAACTAATTGCAATAGACGAACTGTACAACCGATTTGCCCCCGAAAGGAAACCCGGAGATGGCTTCGACGAGCAGTTCATCGAGGCGCGCGGGGTTTCGGTTTTCTCCTTCGACGGCGCACGGTTGGTGAAGCAAGAAATCTCTCACGTGTACAGGGGAAAGACAGAGAAGCTCCTTAAGATTCGGACGGCGAGCGGCAGGTCTGCTACAGTCACTCCTGCACACAAGCTCGTGCGGTTCAGGCCCGACGCGAGGTTCGAAGAGCGTCCTTCGGTCGAACTGAAAGTGGGCGACTTCATCGCCTTACCGCGCAAGGTTCCGTTGAACGCATCCTATCAGACGATTGACCCGTACTCCCTTGAAGCGAGGCTCGTAGAGCCCGAGGCAATCGAAGCCGTCAGGATGACGACCAGCCGACTGTCTGAAGAGTACGGCTCGATAAAGGCCCTCGCGCAGAAGCTGGGTTTCGCCGAGGCAGTCGTACGAGGCTACTCGAAGGGACCAAACAGACCAAGCACGACCTTCGTTGCGAAGCTCTACTCACTGGCTGGACTGGAGAAGCCGGAGGTATCTCGGCTCACAGTCGAAAGGGGAGGCTCCTCGGTTAAGATACCGAGAGTCGTCGACGAAGACCTCGGCGAATTTCTTGGTCTGCTCGTCTCCGACGGAATGATTGCTGGCAGAGAGATACGCTTCTTCAACAACGATATCCACCTACTCAGGAGGTTCCGCGAACTGGGCGAGACCCTCTTCGAAGCCAGGTCGGCGCTCAAGCGCTTCAGGACGGTCGACGGGGTGGCGATACACAGCACCGTCATCATCCAGCTCCTAAGGGCGCTAGGTTTTCCGAAGGAGCGCAAGTCGAGGAACGCAGTTGTTCCGTCCGTAATCATGAAGTCCCCAGACAGCGTCGCAGGCGCATTCCTCAGAGGATACTTCCTCGGGGACGGCTCTTTCAGCGAGGGCACGCTCGAGGTTTCTTCAGAGTCAAAGAAGCTCATAGACGGAATGAGCTACCTCCTCACTCGCCTGGGCGTTCTCTACTCGATTATGGGTGGGAAGAGGGAGGGCCGCAGGCTTATTTGTAAGCAGCATCAAGGAGCTGAAGAACTTCCTGGAAGCCACGAAGCTTGAAAACGCGTTTGATGGCGTCCCGAAGGTTTCGAAGCTTCAAGAATTCGCCTCAAAGGAGTGGACGAGCCAGACAAGAGACCTCGTGCCTATCGATGCCAACCTCCTCAGAACTGGCTTCCAACCGAAGATGGTGGAGAACTATGTTAAAGGCGGCGAGAGACTCGGTTTGGAGAAATTCCAGCAGATTATCCTCAGTCGTGATGCACAGGATGGCCTCGGAAAGAGGCTTCACGACCTTGCGAGTGCGCTCGAGTGGATTTTTGTGGACTCGATAGAGAGCATAGAAGTGCTCGAAGGAGAGCAGGTCGTCTACGACGTTACGGTCCCCGATTATCATAATTTCGTCGGAGGACATCAGCCGATGATCCTTCACAACACCGTTACGCTCCATTCAGTCGCTAAATGGGCTGATGCAAAGG
>VBPK01000181.1 GCA_005877225.1 Nitrososphaerota archaeon | reverse complement strand
TCGTTTCGATGAACTTGAGGACTGACGCATGGTCTGCCTGAGTGTGGTCGATGAAGTGGTGTCTGGCGTACGGCGAGATGACGATCAGGGGAACCCTGAACCCGTAGCCGACCTCGTCGACCTGAGGAGGAGGGACGTGGTCGTACCAGCCGCCAAAGTCGTCCCATGTGAGGAAGATAGCGGTCGAGCTCCAATACCTGCTCTGCATCACCTGGTTGATCGCTGTGACGACCCAGTGTTCACCTATCGAGGGGTCGTAGGGAGGGTGCTCACTCAGCTTCTGGGTGGGCGGCATCAGCCACGTCACGTTGGCGAGGAAGTTTCGGTTCAAGTCCACGAAGAACTGCTCGGTAGGGAGAATGTTCTTGAGCCTGCTGCTGTCCATCGAGGCGAAGTTCGGGAGTGGGTTCCAGCCGTTGGCGACGTTATTCCCCCCCGCATAGTATCTCCAGGAAAGCTGCTTCGCATCGACCTCGTCGACGATCGGCTTGAAATTGAAGGTACCGAGGGTGTTCGTCGTAAGTCCGCCGGAGGTGCCGGCGATAAGGTAGAGGTGATTCGGGAGGCTCGGCCCCATCACGGAGGAGAAGTAGTTGTCGAGTAGAGCGAAACGGGAAGCGTAATTCCAGTAGTACGGTACGTCCCTGCTGTCGTAATACCCCATCGTCAGATTCGTGCCGGTCGCGTAGACGAACCCGTCGTTCGCGCCGTTGTCGTACGCAGCGTAGCCGCAGCTGTCGTTGTGGCAGATGTCGCGCGGGAGGCTCGGGGTGTCCAGGTGGAACGGTCTCACGACAGGCTTCCCGCCCTTCTTTAGCGGCAGCGCTACCGTGTCGCTTAGGCCATGGGCGCGAGGGAAGTGACCGAAGAAATTGTCGAACGTGTGGTTCTCCTGCATGATCACGACGACGTGCTGGATCGGGGTCGGCGCGGTGGCTATTGCCTGCGTCGCAGGGAGGGGGAAGTTCAACCCGAGGAGAAACAGTAGTACCAGGCCGATTAGTTTCTTAGTACCTCGCAAGCCAGTACAGCTTTACATATTCTTACAGAATGTTATTAAAGCGTTCATGATTGCGAAAAATTGCACGGAAACTCTCAAGAATCTGAGAATCTATTCCCTACATGTGACTCTTGATCGCGAGCCTCAGCAGACTCCTGTGACAGCGAGACTCGTCCTTCTCCACACAGAGTAGCGTCACGGTCCTCTTTTCGCTTCCGCCGCAATCAACTTCAGCAGCTCCTCCTTCCCATTGAGGCTCTTCATGTAGTCTCTCTCGAACTCCTTCCATCTAATCTTCCCCGATTTCCACCTTTTGATCAGCTCCTTTTCTGTCCCCAATTCTTTCAACCACACATCGACCTTATCCTTAGCGACCCCTCGGGGCCAGAGTCGCATTACGAGAATCCTCTTTCCATCGGATGACTCGGGTTTGTCGTAGACCGTCTTCGCTGTCTTGATCATTGTGCTCGGACCTCTGTTACTCTTTAGCCGCTCTGTTTGTTCTTCCTGATTCTCTGAAGCAGAGTGACGAGCATCCTCTTCGTCAGCTTACCCGTGTACGTGTTCCGAGGGCTCGGGTGGTACGAGGCATAGAGGGTCGGGAAACCAGGGATCACGTACCTCCCGCCGTGGGTGAACTTCAATCCTCTTACCCTGCCCCCGTTCTTTCCCACATGCCTCAGGAAAGATGAAAAAGCTTGGCCACCAAGGGTCAGCACGCTTTCGGCACGAACCAGGAGCGAGAGCTCCGCCTCGAGGTAGGAGCTGCAGTTTTCGAACTCCTCCCTCGTCGGTCTGTTCTGGGGTGGCGCGCACTTCACGGCCGCCGTGATATAGCAGTCCAAGAGGACGAGGCCGTCGCCCCTCGACTCGGAGGTCGGCTGGTTCGAGTATCCTGCCTCGTGGAGGCTACTCACAAGAAATCTTCCCGATTCATCCCCTGTGAAGACTCTGCCCGTCCTGTTTCCGCCGTGGGCCGCTGGGGCGAGCCCGATGATGATGAGCCGTGCGTTCGGGTCGCCGTACCCGGCCACCGGCCTCCGCCAGTACTCCTCGAGGGAGTAGGACGCCCTCGCGGGGAGGCTCTCCCGGTAGCTCACGAGTCTTTTGCAGCGCCTGCAGCTGACGACTTGATCGGAGACCTCTTCTATCGTTCGGTAGTTCATCGACGCCTCGCATCCCGCGTCAAGGTAAAGATTATTACTATTCCTCACAGGCTTCTTCTCGATGGAGGGGTTCGCCAGGGCACTCGAAGTTTCGAAGCTTCCTCCGGGGTCGATGAAGACGGTCGAAGTCGGGGGGGAGGATGTCCTCCTCGTCAACGTCGGCGGGAAGTATTACGGAATCGGTGCGATCTGCAAGCACGAGGAGTGGGACCTCTCGGAGGGCACCCTCGAAGACACCAAGGTGATATGCGCGGGCCACGGAACAGTTTGGGATCTCAACACGGGGGTAGGCGAGTTCGACGAGCCGCTGGAGAACGAGCCTCTTTACGACGTGAAGGCGGAGGGAGGATTCCTCTACGTCCGGAGACGCGCTTAACCGGGCTCGCGTTTCTTTCTTTCTTTCTTTCTCTTTCTCTTAGCAAGACCATTACTCATATAAGCCCTAAAACTTCGAGCCGCCCAATTGATCTTCGGAAGGCTGGGGCGGGAGATAACCCGTCGCTACAAGCTGATCGTTCCCCTATGGGTCATAGCCCTCGTACTCGCGACTCCTCTGCTCCTGAGGGCTTCCAGCGTCGTCTCCCTCCAGCAGGGCTCGACGAGCAACCTCGGTCTTGAGGCACAAATTGCTCAGAATCTCGTGAACACGAAATTCGGCTCCTCCTCGCCCTCGGGTTCTCCCCTAGTCGTCGTCATCTCCTCGGGCAACGCCACGACGACGACGAAGGTTCACGACTACGTCATTGCTCTATCAGAGGCGATAGCCGGAGACCGGAGCCTCCCTGACTACGTGTCAGGTAGCTCGGCCTACTCCTCGGTCTCCACCCTTCTTACCGGAGTCTCGGAACCGGAGGCCAGACTGAGTGATGGTGCGGCTCTTCTCAACCAGCTCTTCTACGGGGTTCCGAGCCTCTTTCTCAGCGTCTGGTCGACTCAGTTCGGTGCGAACCAGAGCATGATACCCCAGGCCCAAGCCGCAACACTCCGCACGATTTCCTCTGAGATCCTGAATCAGACTCAACTCCTCGCGTCTCAAGACTACCTTACGATCTTTACTAGGACACTCTCGGATTCTTTTCACACACAGGAGACCCTCCCCCTCGCGCTCCGGGTCCAGGTCGCGATACTGACTGCGGGGGCGAATTTCACACAGTCCGTCCTCCCCGCGTCTCAGAGACCCTTCGCCCTCCTCGTCATCCGCTCGTTCAGCCTCTCGAACTTCACCGACTCGGTCGCGATAGAAAGGTTCGTCATCAATCAGATCACAAAGGTGACTCTATTCACCCCCGAGCTCGCGACCGCGGCCTATCCGTTAACGAGGAACTCCTCCGCCAACTTCCGAGACCAGATCTCGGAGTCGGTCGTGAACGACCCGAGTCGCTTCAACATTCCTCCGGTCTACCGCTCCACCATCAGCGGGTTCGTCAGCCCCGACGGGAGGGTGATGCTCGCCACCTTCGTTTTCAAGAACGTCACGACCTCAGAGCTGAACGAGGTCCGGAAGCTGGTGCAGAGCACGGCCTTGCCGTACGGTCTCGCGGGTAGCGTCCAGGTGACGGGGCAGGACGCGCTCAACTCGGACATAACCGCCTCGATTCTCAACGACACAGACATCATACTTCCGATAACCATCGTCCTCCTCCTCGTCGCGACCGGTCTCTTCTTCAGGTCGGTCATAACGCCCTTCGTCTCCCTCGGCACGATCTCGATCGCGCTCGGCCTCGCAGAGGTGGTGGTCTTCCTCGTCGCGACCTACGTATCGCAGGTAGACGTCTCGACTCCTGTGATTCTGCTGACCGTCCTGATAGGAGTTGGGACGGACTATTCGATCTTCATCATCGCCCGGTACAGAGAGGAGAGAGTGCGGGGCGGATCTCCGGCTCAGAGCGTGGAGAATGCTGTGACTTGGGCCGGAGAGAGCATAGCGACGAGCGGAGCCACCGTCATCATCTCCTTCATCTTCCTGGGTTTCCAGCCCATAACCTTCCTGAAGGGACTTGGGCTCGTCGTGGGGCTCGGGGTCCTCATCGCCCTAATCGCGTCGCTCACCCTAATACCGTCGGTGATTCTCCTCCTTCCGAAGCGGATCTTCTTCCCGATGACGGGGGAGAGATTTGATCGCTACGCCACGAGGGTGAAGGAGCGACTCGAGAAGAAGGTCGGATACTTCTCCCGCTCCGGAAAGTTCGCGATCAAGCACGCGAAGGTGATCGTGATTCTCTCCATCGTCGTCACTATCCCCGCGGTCTACATCTGGGCCAACCTAGCCCCGAGCTACGATTTTCTTGGGGCCTCCCCGAAAAACCTCGAGAGCGTCTCCGCCTTCAACACCCTCACGAACACCTTCGGGGGCGGTTCCATCTTCCCGACACACGTCGTCGTCAAGTTCGCGAGCCCCCTCTGGAACGGAACCGCATACAGGACGGGTGGGATGTCGCTCCTCGACAAAATCTCCAACGACACACTGCGAAACCACGCGGTCCTCTCCGTAACGGGCCCGACGAGGCCGGGAGGGGCAAGGGTCGACTTCCGCACCCTCTCAGATGACCCACGCTCCCTCCAGCTCATCTCATCGATGAACAAGATGCTGAGCCAGGACGGCCAGTACGCCTTGCTGACGGTAACACTGAAGGGCTCGCCCTACACGCAGGACTCGATTACTGTGGTGAAGCAGCTGAGGGAGCAGTACAGGTCGCTCATCGCCGGCAACCCGCAGGACCTCAAGGGTATATACTTGGGAGGGGCCGCGGGAACAATCGTGGACACCAGCGACGTAGTCAACACGCAGTTCTATCAGGTCATCGCCTACGTCACCGCAGCAGTCGCCGTCGTCCTCCTACTCGTCCTCGGCTCCCTCTTCCTCCCGCTCTTCGCCATCGTCTCCGTCGTGATGAGCATCGCGTGGACCCTCGCCGCGACTGAGGTGGTATTCGCGGGGCTCTACAACTTCCCGATACTGTACATAACCCCACTCACCCTCTTCGTCCTGCTTCTCGGGCTGGGGATGGACTACAACATATTCATCCTGACGAGGATAAGGGAGGAGTCAACAAAGGGGAAGCCCTTGAACGAGGCAATCGTAACAGCGATCGAGAACACCGGGGGGATAATCACGGCTGCCGCGATCATCCTCGCGGGCTCTCTCGGGGCCCTCTCGCTCTCCTCAAGCCTTCTCCTCAAGGAGTTCGGTTTCGCCTTCTTCTTCTCGATTCTCGTCGACGCGATGGTCATGAGGACCTACGTCGTCCCCGCAGTGATGTCCCTGATGGGCAGGTGGAACTGGTACGCCCCGGGTAGGATTCAGCGGGTAAAGATGAAGTGAGCGCTCCCGAGAAGGCTAGCCCCGAGGTACTCGAGGAGGGGTGCTACTACCTCTCGAAGATGGGCCTCTCTCTCGCCTTGGTCGCCGCGAAGTTCGAGATAACGAAGGAGGAGGCCGCGAAGTACAAGGCCTCTTACGCCAAGAAGCTCAGAGAGGGGAAGGTGACGGTCGACGACTTTGACAGGACATTCTGGAAGGAGCTGAGGGCCGAGGCTGAGGGAGATACGAAGGTGACTTTCGTCTCCGAGAAGGGATTCCACCACGCCTGGAGGTCCGACCTGAAGAAGCTCGACGGCCCCTCCCTGATGACGATCTACGAATCGAGCAAGGCCTTCCTCGACATGGACCCAAACCAGCGGTTCCTCGACTACTCCGCCCCGAAGGGCTACGACCCTCTCGCCCTCCAGAGGGAGGTCAAGAGGGCGATGGGGATAGTCTCCTCGATCCTCGAGGAGAAGTGGGAGAAGGAGAAGCCCGGCTCGCAGTCAAGCTAGCCGCCCGCTGCGGCGGAGAAGTCTTCGGCGCTCACCTTAAAAGGGTCGGTCTTCCATCGAAATAACGGCTGGCGATGGGTCTCCAGAACCTCTCGAAGGAGGGGCTCTCTTCCCTCCTGGACAAGTTTCAGGGGAAGAAGCTTCTTGTGATCGGAGACCTCATTGTAAGCAGGTTCGTCGAGGTGGCCGCGAGAAAACTCTCTCGAGAGGCTCCTGTCCCCGCGGGTGATTACATAGGGGAGACATTCCTCCCGGGCGGTGCCTCGAACTTGGCGAGGGAGGTGAGCTCGCTGGGTGCTTCCGTCAGTGTCATCGGGTTAATCGGCGACGATGAGTATGGGAGGTGGCTTACGGGGGAGCTCGATAGGAACGGGATTTCGCACTCAGGAGTCTTGCTCGACTCTGCGAGGCCGACATCTCTCAGGACCTGGATCATGGTGAACGGCTTTCACAATCTCAGGATAGACAGGGAGGACAGGAGGGATGCGAAGTACGAGATGACCCGAAGCTTCCTCAAGGCGGCAGAGCCTATCATCGGGGAGGTGGATGGCGTCGTCCTCTCCGACTATGACCGTGGGGTCGTTACGAGCGGTCTCATCAGCGGGGTCGTCTCGGCTGCCCGCGCCGCGGGGAGGATCGTCGTGGCACAACCGAAGATGCGCCACTACCTCGACTTCAGTGGAGTGACGTACGTGAAGTCGAACCTGCAGGAGGCCACGAACGCGACCGGGATGAGCATCGTCAACGAGACGAGCCTCAGGAATATGGGGATCAACCTGATCAGCCGCCTGGACTGCAAGTCGATCCTGATCACGCGAGGTGAAGAGGGGCTGACGCTCTTCGAGAAGGAGAACGTGACGAATTTTCCGCCGCTGGGAGGTAAGAAGAACATGTTCAGCAAAGTGGGGGTGAGGGACGCGATGACGGGCGTCTTCTCCCTTGCGGTGGCGTCGGGCGGGAACGTCTACGAGGCGACATGCCTGAGCAACGTCGCTGGGGCCGTGAGAAGCGACCTGCAGCGGAACGCCACTCTCTCAGTCCCGGAGCTCTCGAGGCAGGTCGAAGAGATGGGAGACTTTCTCCAGAGGATCGCTCAGGCACCGGTGAGGCGATAACAGGTGGAGGCCGCACAGGAAGTTCTCCGCCTCAAAGAGATCGCGCTGAATACGAGGAAGGTCATCCTCGAGGCGCTGGCGGAGGCTGGTTCTGGCCATCCGGGCGGCTCACTCTCGGCAGTCGAGCTTCTCGTGACCCTCTACTTCCGCATCATGAAGCACGACCCGAAGAACCCCAAGTGGGAGGAGAGGGACAGGTTCTTCCTGAGCAAGGGGCACGCCGCCCCGCTCCTCTACGCGATTCTCGCGCAGGCTGGCTACTTCCCCGTCGAGGAGCTGATGACCCTACGGAAGATGGGCTCGAGGCTTCAGGGCCACCCGAACCTGGGACTCCCGGGGGTCGAGGCGCCAGCGGGCTCAGAGGGGATAGGACTCTCCCTCGGGGTCGGGACATCGCTGGCCGCTAAGCTGGACAGGAAGGGGTACAGAACCTTTGTCCTGATGGGCGACGGAGAGCAGCAGGAGGGGGAGGTGTGGGAGGCCGCGATGGCTGCCTCGAAGTACAAGCTGGACAACCTCACCGCCGTGATCGATAGAAACGGGATACAGCAGGACGGGCTCACAGAGCAGATAATGCCTCTCGAGCCTCTCGCCGCAAAGTGGAGGGCCTTTAACTGGAACGTGATCGAGGTCGACGGCTACGAGTACCTTCAGCTCATCGAGGCATTCCGCCTCGCGGAGGGGGTGAAGAACAGGCCGACCATAATCATCGCCCACACCGTGAAGGGCAAAGGCATCTCCTTCATGGAGTGGTCGCCGCACTACCACGGCACCGCCCCCTCGAAGGAGAAGATGTCAGACGTCCTGAGCGAGCTGAAGTAGCGTGAGGAGGGAGATCAAGATCGCGCCTTCGATCCTCGCGGGTGACCTGGGTCACCTGGCGGAGGCGGTGAGGCTCGCCGACCATGGGGGGGCCGACCAGGTCCACCTCGACGTCATCGACGGACACTTCGCCCCTAACATTACCTTCGGGGCTGGCACCGTCAAGGCGCTCCGCAAGGTGAGCGACCTCCCCTTCGACACACACCTCATGCTGAGCGACCCCCTAAAGTACGCCCCTAGATTCATCGAGGCAGGCTCCGACATCCTCTCCTTCCATGCGGAGGTCCTCGACCGGTCTAGTTTTGCGGAGCTGCGCACCCTCTTGGGCAAGGACGTGAAGATGGGGCTCGCGATCAAGCCGAAGACCCCCCTCCCGCAATGGGCGCAGGAGAGCCTGGACAAACTCGACGTCCTCCTCGTCATGACTGTCAACCCGGGGTTCAGCGGCCAGGAGCTCGACGTGACGGTCCTCCCCAAGCTGGGCGAACTCTCCTCCCTCGTGAGAAGGGTGTCGGAGGGGGTGGACATCGAGGTCGATGGCGGTGTCGAGGAGAGCAACGTGGCCGAGGTCGTCAGGAGGGGAGGAAACATCCTCGTCGCCGGGGCTGGCGTCTACACAAAGGGGGACGCCGCGAGGGCGATCAAATCTCTCAGGGGGAAGGCGCTGAGCGCGATGGTGGTGAAGTGATGCTCGAGAAGCTCGGGTCGATGCGGGACGCCTTCGGGGAGGCCCTCGCGGAGGTGGGGGGGACGAACCCGAGAGTCGTCGTCCTCGGCGCGGACACCACCGCCTCCTTGAAGTCTGCGA
>VBPK01000237.1 GCA_005877225.1 Nitrososphaerota archaeon | reverse complement strand
ATTGTGAAGGGACAGGCGGACCTCGGGGCGTCGGTTCGTTTCGCCATATCAAAATTGGTGTGGATTTGGGTATTGAGCTCCGTCGTCGGGGTCATCGTCGTGGCGGGACTAATCGCACTTGTCGTACCTGGGATAATACTGGCGATAATGTTCTCCCTCGCGTTCCCCGCGCTTCTAATCGAAGGCACAGGAGTCTCCAAAAGCCTGGGGCGAAGCCGGGAGCTCGTCGGCCACAGATGGCTGAAGACCTTCGCCCTGGCCCTCGTCTTTGGAATTATCACAGCGATAGCATCGGCCATCGTAAGCGCCATCAGCGGGCCCTTCGGCTGGGCCAGCAATATCGTGAGCAGTATCCTTTCGGCATTGTACGTTCCATTAATCCCGATTGCCTTGACAGTCTACTACTACTCGAACGTCGCCAGGCTCGCCCAGCTTCAGGTGAGCCAGGTCCCGATTGCCCCCGCCGCGGCAGTCCAGGCGGGCATGAAGTTCTGCCCCAGCTGCGGCACCCAACTAGCTTCCTCGGCTACCTTCTGCTCCAAATGCGGGGCACGGCAGCCGTAGGGCAGGATACAACTGGCTGGCTTACTCTTCTGGATCCTCTAACTGAACTTGCTCTCGCCTATCCTGCCGTACACACGAGCCAGGAGGCTCGTCGGTCGCCTACAGACTCACGCTGCGTTTGATTGGGGGTCCACATGGGAAGCTTAAGACAGGGATTTCACTCGAACCCGCACGAGCAATCAAGAATCCGATGAGGCACTCCCTGCGGAGGTGCAATGAACCTCAGATGGGGTGAAAGGCTAACTACTCACGTCTCCATCTCCTGTTCGGGTGAGAAGGTATGGCTTCACTCGAGTTTGACAAGCAGGTTAACGCCCTCTACCTGAGGCTCAGGAAGGGGAAGATTTTCTCAAGCGAACCGCTGGCTGACAACATAATCATCGATCTTGACGAAAAGAAGAAGGTTCTGGGGCTGGAACTCCTTCTGCCTTCAACCATCAAGAAGGAGATCAAGGCTCAGCTCACATCGCGGCGCTAGGCACGTTTCACCTCGTCGCCGACGGACCTACCTCGCACCCGCCGACTTTCTAGACTCCAACACGTCGGTCCGCTTTTTTCGGCGGAGGCGCGTGAACCCTAGGCATGGCAGTCTCTGCTTCGCCAAAATCGAATTAACGGTTCACTGCAGGCGGATAGCCCGTATGGTCGAGAGTGTTCGACTCTTCCCAGTGACTGGGTCTATCCTCGTTTGAGGCAAGCGCTCGGAGAAGGCATTTATCAAAAAGTTTCTACCGCTGGACAAAGAGGCATCGGACGAGAACCTTCCGCCAGAAGCGAAATCGGCTCAAGGCCACCCCGGAAGAGTAATCAAAATTCCTGCCAGAGAGTTTGTCGACCGAAGAAGAAACAAAAGCTCCAATTTCCCGATTGCTGACGCTTGTCTCAATTGGACTCACGCCAGTTTGGAGTGGTATCGTTCCTCTCGGGGATCTCTTACCGTGCTCCCTAGCAATGTCAGGAACTCGATGTCTTCAGAATCGTCCTGTTACACTTCCTTACCACAGGAGTCAGGGAACCGCTTCAGCCATAGGCCGTGATCAGTGGGGTCTTGGACCGACTGTCCGGCTTCAGCGAATAGACTTCATTGACGGTCAACGTCCAGGCTCTCTCAGGCTTCGCTTTGATGCCATATTCCTTCAGCTTAGCGCTGGCCTGCGATACCAGTTCCTTATCCTCCACCTCCGAGGCAACTCCTTTTAGCTGAAAGCCACCCATTGTGTCTCTATCGACAATCGCGACTGTCACCTTATTCCAGGATTTCAGGTTCGAGAACGTCTTGTTCGGAAACGCGTCGGCAAAGAGAAGCCTTTGATTATCCAAAATCGCGAGGACGAATCTCGGAGAGATGTTTGGGATTCCCTTGCCGTCTACGCTTCCCACGAGGACTACGTTTCCATTCTTCAGAATTTGTGTCACCACTTCCTCCGGAATCTGGACCACGAAGCTGACGCTGGCGTCTCGCTAATAAATCGTTTCGCTTCCTCAAAGTGATCCAAGCGCCTAGTGGCGAAATCACAAGAGCCCAAGTACCTCTTTGGTATTCCAAACTTTCACCCTCTTCTGCCGTTTCAAGTGTAAATCGTCACTCCAGATACCATCACATGGTAGGCTGAGGGCAGCCGCTACGAATGGAGTGTCGCTCCTATCGATACCAACCATGATTTCTTCGGCCCCCTTCCAGTTAGCCATGATATCCTTTGAGGGAATCACATGGAGGTTGGTCAGAAGTACGCCGAGAACGAGTTCTACCTCGTCTTCTGAAAGTCCAGTCTTCTTCATGATGAGGCCAAAATGTCTCCTCGTTTCCTCAACGGCGTGTTCCGGTACGAAGAATTGGGTGGTTTGGGCTCAGGAGAGCGGCTCT
>VBPK01000236.1 GCA_005877225.1 Nitrososphaerota archaeon | reverse complement strand
TGTCAATGGAGCCCGTCCTCTGGAGAGCAAGCAACTCAGCGAGGCGGTGAAGCAGCTTCAGGCACTGAGAAAGAAGATGCAGCGCCTGAAGGAAGAGTATGGGCGCCTCTTGCCGCCCGAGTGGGAGGCAGACGCATCGAAGCGAATACACGAGCTCTCGACGGGCATACACGAACAGCGTGTCGGGCATCCACTAGTCGAGGTCTGAAGCCGCCATCGCCCCGCGCTCCGAAGAAGGTAGCCCGTTGATGAGCCGGATGCTTACCGACAGTCAGAGTAGTCTCGCATATCTCAGAGGATTCGAGCGGCACGTTGCTCAAGTGGAATAAATTCCGGTCTGCGGCTCTTATACCCTTACAGCGCGTCCGCGGCGGGACCGGGTTTCGGTGTTATCGGTTTCACAGGAGCCTTTGGAAGCTCTACGGTCTTCTCGACGGGGGTAAGAAGATGGCCGATCTTGGCGTATCTTTCGAGGAAGCGCATGCCCTTCGCCGTCGTGGTGTACCGAGGTAACTCTCCATCTTGGGCGATTAGCCCCTTTTCTTGCGTGAACTTCATGTACGCCTGTAGCTGCTCGTAGGAGAGCATCGCGCTGTACATCAGCTTCGTCTTGGAGGCTCCCCTGACTCCCGCCTTCAGCAGCGTCGCGATAATCTCAGCCCTGCTCCTGTACCTCATCCGATTTCTAGTTACTCGGTAGGAAATTGTAGAGATTTCTTAATATGGTTCGCTCACTTTATTCAGTAAGACTCTTCTGGAACTTTCTTTTACGCACGTCCATTATGTGTGGATTAGGAGATTGCAGCCACGACTATTTTCGGAGAAAGAACCAGGCGTCATCGGGAATCTCGAGTTCGTTCAGCAGGAGAGATGTCAAAAAGGGATGAAGTTCATACTGCTGAACAGCGGCGCGACTCGTGATCGGGAGGAGTTCCTGCCCGTGTATGACGCAGATCCCCAGGTCTGCCTCATCGAAGGCGGGATTGTCGGAGACAGAGTCACCTATGTAGACAAGAGAGCCTTTCACTCCCAACAGCTGGGCCAGGGTTCTCACAGCGGTGCCCTCATTCGGCCTCCCTGCGAGTGCGTCGATGAATGGTTCCGGGGGCGCATACCTGACGTACAGATTCCTCGAGCGAAGGTCTCTCAAGAGACCTTGTATGAAATCGTCATGAGGCGCGGTGCCGAATCTCCAGTCGACGCACAGCCCCAGAAGCTCACCGTCTATTCCCCGCTTGGTCTCCACGGTGAACCCGGGAGGCAGTCGACGCTCAATATCCGCGAGAATCGATTCCTGTATCCGAACCCGGCTGCGGAAAATTCGGCCGTCGGCCAGCCGGACTTCGAGTCCCCCTACGCACGCCCAGCCATTCGCAAAAGGAACGCTTGTGTGGATGAAATCGAAGTCCTTCATCGTGACTATCGCAACGGGAACGTGCGCCGCAATCCGGGTAAGTGTTCCAATCAGCTCGTCCGGGACGCGCGAGAGTTCCCGACTGGTGTCCATCCTGGCTAGCGTCCCGTCATAGTCGCAGAAGACGGCCCCGACCTTCATCGACTGACTGGGGGTTTAGTTCAGTTAAATAACTTATCTCAACTCGGGGTCGTTTTGGGGGGGAATTTCACACCGCGAAGAAACTCCACGATAATCAGAGGGTCCGTCCGCAATAACGGAGCAGTGAACCTCCACGTCTTCTTCCGGATGGGACCTTGGTAGGCAGGATGAACACCCTTCTTCGGGACTTCATCGGGGCTCGATATCCGCTCGGGAGCCCGCCGTCCCTTCCGACTCAAACCTTCTGCCGTGACCCACCCCTCCTCTTCAGCGATGCCACAAGCTCTGTGAGCACCTCCTTGGCATCTCCGAAGACCATCATGGTGTTGGGCAGGTAGAACAACTCGTTGTCGACCCCGGAGAAACCCGGCCTCGTCGAACGTTTGATGAAGACGACTGTCCTCGACTTGTCGACGTCGAGTATCGGCATCCCGTACAGAGGAGAGTCGGCCTTGGTTCTTGCCGCAGGGTTGGTGACGTCGTTCGCCCCGACGACGATGGCCACATCAGCCTCTGGGAACAACGGGTTGACCCGATCCATCTCCCAGAGCTGCTCGTAGGGAACCTGCGCGTCTGCCAGGACGACGTTCATGTGGCCGGGCATTCGCCCAGCAACCGGGTGGATGGCGTACTTCACGTCGATCCCCCGCCGCTGAAGCACGTCTGCGAACTCCTTTACGA
>VBPK01000235.1 GCA_005877225.1 Nitrososphaerota archaeon | reverse complement strand
TTTCCAAATCAGCTGGCCGTCGAGTACTGCATCGTCGCGACCGACTTGCATCTCTTGCACCGCTGCGCCCTCGGTGGCAGCTTGGCTCCACAGTTCCTGCAGACCACGATCTTCCTGTCGATCTTGAAGTAGGGCAGCTTGGGTGCCGCATTCACTATCAAGTCGTAGACGCTTCTGATATCCTCCGATTCGCCGTCGAGTGTAACCGAAACGCCTCCGTTTAGACCCGACGAGAGTTTGTTGATGTACTCCACCCTCGCCTGGTTGTCTAAGTCGGCGGCGACCATCGCCGGCGATTGAGAGTACCCCGACTTCAGGAGCTGCTGAATGTTCGCCTTCCCGTACTTCTCAGAGTCCAGGCTCGCGAGCCTCCCGGCCCCGTCCTCCTCCAGCATCGCTACCCCCAGCCTTTCGTTCTTGCCGGACTTCTCGTCCGCGATTTGGGACGCAGTCTGCACAATCTTCTCGGCGAGGGCGACCCGAGAACCCGTCGCGGGGTCCCTTATCAGGCCGGTCAGCGCCTCCTCCAGCCCCACGAAGTTCATGATCAGGGGCATCATCACGGGTGTCACAGCCTCCGAACCCAAAGCCAATGTGGGAAGAAGGCTCTTCTTCAGGACACGTTCGATCATCCTCCGCCTCGTGCCCAGGGCGTCCGCCGCGACACCGATGAGCATCGCCAGCTTCGCTCTGAAGTACGTCTCGTCCTGGTTCGAATCGTAGGCGAGGCGGGGCAGGTTAAGACTGAGATTGTGCAGGACGCTGATGTTGTCCGCCTGATACTCCTTGGAGAGGATCCCGGCGTTTACCCCGCCGAATGACCTCCTCTGGTCGGGGGAGAAGAAGGCGATCCGCCCGCCGTTGAAGAGAATCCCCGCCGCCTGCTTGAGCGTCTTCGTCTCGTCAACTCTATTCGGCTTAGCGAGAAGGAGTCTCACCTCCGGGCGGGGCGTAACCTCGACGAAATCCCTGTACGTCCCCAGGGTGGCATCGAGGGTCTTCTCCATCAGGTCCCTCCCGACCTCGTCGTGCTTGAACGGGTTCAGCTCGATCGTCACGATGCCTCGCTGAGGAGTTGACATCCCCCCTGTCACGCTCTCCAGGAATCGGAGGATCATGGCTTCGAGTTCCCGTTTTGTCCTCGACCTGCAGAAGGGGGCGAGATACTGAAGGAAGTTCCTGAAGGTTACCTCGACAGAGACTTCTCTGTCCATCAATAGCGACAGGTTTGAGATGATGCCGAGCGCCTTCTCCGCGTTCTCCGGAGTGGGAAGCATCGGCGCGTAGGCGAGCCTTCCCCTCGGGTTGAAGCCCGAAGCCCTGACGGAGAGGAGGTCGACGAAGACTGTATCGGGCATCAGACCCCAGACTCCGGCGTTCGAGATGTGAATGTCTCCCGCCAGGTGTGCGTCGGCCACGTCCCTGGGAAGCTGTTCCAGGAGAAGGTACTCGGAGAAGACCGCTCCACCGGTCATATGGACGAGCGACTCCACGTTCCCTCCGTCGTCGCCCACCTTGTTGAGAAGCTGCGTCACGTCGTAGATGGGCATCCCGAGCCTCGTGAGCTTGTGCCTGTACTCCTCCAGGCTGTGCTCGACCAGAAGGGCATTGACCATCTCCCTGATGAGAGGGGCCGTAAGGTACTGGGTCTGGAATTTGTAGAGTCTCGACTCGGTCTCGCTGGTGATCTTCTGGGCGAGTTCGACGGGCATCCCCGCCTCCTTCACGAGAGACTGGAGGATCTTGTTCGCGTTGAACTCCTCCATCGTCTGATGAGAGGTCCTGACGTAAAGCTTCCCGCTCTCGACGAGGGACTGCTCCTCGATCTGCCGCGTGAGATTCAGGACGAGCCGCCCCAGGTTCGTCACGGTGTACTTCCTCTCCTGCCTGTTCAGCTGGATGAGAAGCTGCCTGACGAGCTTGCGGAGATGGTACGCGAACTTTCCGGACTCCTTCTTCGACTTGAAGCCCGCGAGGGTCTTGAGGGCGCTGTAGGTGAGGGGACCCTTTATGTTGAGGATCCGAAGAATCTCGAGCCTCTGTGGCGAGGCGATCACGCTGTAGATCGTCTTAACTCGTCTCGGCGCTGCCTGCAACAGTTGCACAGGTCTGTTGTCAAAAGTATTTAACATTGCATCAGTCGAAATCAAGTTCGAGTCAAAACACCATCAGTTTCTGAGCAAGAATTTTTCACTAGATTCAACTCTATGTTGAATTAATCGCACACTGTCAGATTAGGTGGGGTCGGCCGGATTTGAACCGGCGATCTCAAGCGCCCAAGGCCTCTCCATGTTCTTTGAAGCCTAGACCAGACTTGCCCAGAGGCGGAATCACTCCGACTAGCCGACGACCCCATTTCGTCCATCTTCGTTCACAGTAGTAGTTATGAGTTCTCCGGCGACGACAACAACAACGACGCGACGAGCTAGGTCTTTGGCTTCCCCCTGGAGACGAACTGATTTCCTCCGATGAAATACCTCCACCTGAATTCAAGACCGCGGTCGACCCCGATTCGGCTCGAATCCCTAATCTCGAGGGCTGCATCTTTCCCCCTCGCCAAGAAGAGCCTCTC
>VBPK01000180.1:6081-15352 GCA_005877225.1 Nitrososphaerota archaeon | reverse complement strand
GCGAGTTGGTCCGTGCCGCCCACTATTGTCGCTGTGGAGCTGAGCAGAACGAACTTGGTTATTGTCCCCTGCTCGTAGAAGTAGAGAGTTCCCGACTTGCCCTCCACCGTGCACGTACAGACGTCGAGTGCTTGGTACACCGCGTCACCATTGGGATCCACCGTCAGATGAACGTGCGCGACGTACTGTCCGGAGAACGTTCCCTTAATGATTCCAGCGTTGGTCTGGTCAAAGACCACGTTTGACCCACTCAGAGTGACATTGCTGTAGAGGACTTCGGTGTCATTGAAAGAACCACCCGCCGATGAGGTCTTGGCCGCGAAGGCCGGGACGGTCGATGTCGCGAGAATGACAAGTAGGACCAGAGGAAGTGCTATCTTCACAGTTCGATTTCGTGTGCGTGAGGAAGACGGCTGAGCTTTCAACAAAAATCTTGATGTTGCTCCAGTCTATATAGAGGATATGGTCCTGGGATATAGACCTGGAATCTGTGTTTCGTCGGTCTCGTTTGATGCTCGAAAGAGCGGGCCAAGGCCACAATATGGATTTTCAACCACACCTCCCTCTTTCGCGGTCGAACTTCACACACTGAGTCCCGGTTGTCAAAGTTGCGCACGCCGATTCTTCTCGACATCGACCGCACACTAGAGCCACCACCGGTTGTAAGATAATTAACGACTTGGAGAACCGTTTTTCACCCTCCGCGCTAAATCGAGGGGTACCCCTCTTTAGCCTCATGAGAACGGAAGCTGTCCAGAAGCTAGTGGGAAGGCCGGTCAAAGACACCTTCGGGAGGTATGCGGGTTACGTCGTCGGCTTCTCGGTGGACATGAGCGGCGATCTTCAATTCGTCGGGATAGACCAGGGGAACGGCGAGTTCACGGAGTTCCCAGGGAGAAGAATCCTCGTCGACAGAGACGGGCTCGTAGTGATCCCCGCCTGGAAGGTCGAGGCCGAGAATCTAAAGAGAGAGATAGACACCGTGAGGAAGAGAGTCCAGGCGCTCGAAGGGCTCGTTAAGGATGGAGAGATTACCCACACGATGTACCAACAGATGGTCGACCAGTACAACCAGCAACTGAAGAGTTTTCAGGAATCTCACAGTGCCCTCCTTCAGAACCTTGCAACCCGTTTGGACGACATAGAGGGCAGAAGCGAATCCCTCGACAGGTTCCTCGCAAACGTCAAGGTCCAGTTCAGAGCCGGCGAGATCGATGAGGGGACCTTCAAGGTCGCGAGCGAATACTCCACCTCGATGAGGACGAAGAACGGGAAGGAGATTGAAGAGATCCAGTCTCTCCTACGCACCCTTTCACAGCCGGCGGCCCAATCGATAGCCCAGACGGCAACGAAGAAAGACACGGTGGTCGCACAAGCGACCTCCGGGTAGACTCAGCCTCTTCCGCCTGATGGGAGGTTGACCGGAGTCGACCCAGACCGCGAGGTCCATCACCCTCGTAGCGTTGGCTAAGGGGCTTGGCCTGCGCAGGGCAAGGCTGCTAATGATCGGTTCAGTCTTTGTGCTCATCGGATCTTACTCGATACTTCTTCTTGGGGCGGCTGGGGGTGGTCTAGAGAGATTACTGTTCTTCGTTACAGCCTTCCTTTTCTCGCTCTTCCCGACCCTTCTCAGCACGGCGGACACTCTCTCGTCCGGGGAGGGGGCGACCGTGTTGCAGTTCTTGGGTGCGAGCGGGCGTACGATCACCGCCGCCGTCCTCGCGGCCATCCTCGGGGCAGGCGCCTCGGGGATGATTGTCGGTGTGGTTCTCGGTCTCGTCTTCTCGAACTTTCTCGGCGCATCGAGCGTCGGGGACGTTGTCGGTGTCTTACCGAACCTCGCGTTCCTCTTGGCTTCCTCCACCGCGGGGATTTCTGCCGGCGTCGCAGTCGGGGTTGGTCTTTCTTGGAAGAACTCGAGCTAATCCCGGGTCTCTCCAGGTCAGCTTTCGGCGGGGCGACGACTACTGCGACCGTAACGCAGCTCACCCACGTCAGCAAGGTATTCCTCGAGCCGAAGCGGAGGGAGGTCTTCACT
The DNA here is from genome assembly GCA_005877225.1 of Nitrososphaerota archaeon. GTDB lineage: Archaea > Thermoproteota > Nitrososphaeria > Nitrososphaerales > Gagatemarchaeaceae > TA-13. The sequence continues at coordinate 13,314 of VBPK01000180.1, read as the reverse complement.
GACGTCAACATGCGGGTGAAGCGGGGAGAGTTTGTGGCTCTGGCTGGGCCTGTCGGGAGCGGGAAAACGACCCTAGTCAACCTCCTGGCGGGGATCGAGAGAGCGAGCTCCGGGAGCATCCAGGTCCTCGGCAAAGAGACCACCCGCTTGTCGGGGAGAGAGCTCACCACCCTCAGGCTCGCGAGTCTCGGACTCGTTCCGCAGGTCCAGAACTTGATGCAGGAGTTCACAGTTTCTCAAAACGTCGAGCTGCCGCTCTTCTTTCTCGGGGAGGGAGAAAGGGAGTCGAGGCTTTCTCGGGTGCGGGAGGTTCTTGTCTTAATGGGAATCAACGCGGATGCGGAGAGGAAGGTCGCCGACCTCAGCGTCGGGGAGAAGCAGCTAGTCTCCATCGCCCGGGCCATGGTGAAGGACCCGCCCCTCCTGGTGATGGACGAGCCCACGGAGTCTCTCGACCCCCTGGTCTCGGAGGTGATTCTCGAGATGCTACGCGGCGACAACGCCCTAAGAGCGAAGACGCTGATCATCGCGACTCACGACAAGAGGATAATCGAGTTGGCGACGAGAACCGTAAGGATGAACGCGAAGATTCACGCCTGAACTCTCCGGTAATCATCTGTCCCTTCGACCTGAGGAGCAGCGACGATAAACATGCTCCGATCATCGGCGAGGGGCCCTCGAGGACTACCTCCCCGGTTGGTCAGGGATCGGGACGAAGGTTCATATCGCATCTTCGTGACTCTTTGTGGTATTCGAGGGTTCTGGGAGTGGTGGTCTGACTCTGGCCGAGGTCTCCACGAGGAGACTCCTCTGGTGGTTGCTCGAGGGGACGAGGGGTGGTCCGACTCGCGTCAAGATTCTCAGGGCGATAATCGCGAAGCCTCTGAACGCCCACCAGCTTGCAAAAGAACTCGGGATGGACTACACCACGATCAGGCATCATCTCGATATCCTTGTAAAGCATGGCGTCCTTGAGGTTGTGGGAGAAGAATACGGTGCGGTCTTCTACGTGAGCGGCTGGCTTTCGAAGAGTGAGCTCATAGGGGAGATTTTGGATGAAAGTAGGAAAAAGTAAATACGCATCCAGGGGGGTTTGGTGAGCAAAAACATGGTAGGCACCTTGTGGCTCGTGGACATCGGGATCGCAGCGGTGAGTGCGCTTCTTCTCCTTGGGATTCTGGCAATCCATGTGAAAAGCTGGAGAGACTTGAGGGGGAGGGTCTTGGTGGGCGCGGCAGCCTTTGTCTTCCCACTCTTTCTAGCAAACATAGTCGCAGCCTACTTCTACTACGTCCTTGCGGCGAGCTTCGGCGCCGCCGTCGCCGCGCCACTTCTCTACATACAGGTTCTGCAGGTTGTGGGCTACTCGATCTTCTTCGTCGTAAGCTGGAAGTACTAGGAAATGGGGATGAAATGAGGAGAAATTGGGGAAAATGAATAAAATATCACTATTGAAATCCACCGCAGATTGGCAAACTTTCGCACGATCTCTGCCATCTTCATAGCCCTCACGGTCATCTTCGCGACATCAACCGGCTACTTCGCTGCCAACCCCACCACCATCACCCTGACGACGACAGCCACCCAGAAAACGACAGTCACCCAGACAAGCACCTCGACTCAGACGGTCGCCAGTCCTAGTTCCCCTGCCTACACGGTCGGCCTGGGGTACAACTCATCGATTGGATTCTACCTGACCAACGCCACCGGCTTCACCCTCTACATGTTCAAGGTTGACAAGCCCAACAACGGGACGAGCGCCTGCTACGGTAATTGCGCCATCAACTGGCCCGCATTCTCCACGAGTAAGATCGCGGTTCCACCCGGGCTCAGCGCATCGAGCTTCGGCAGTATCACACGGAAAGACGGGATCAAGCAGGTAACCTATAACGGGTTGCCCCTCTACTTCTTCCACAAGGACCTTCAGGCGGGAAACACCTTCGGTCAGGGAGTAGGAACCGTCTGGTTCGCCTACACTGTTCCGACGCCTCACGCGTAGGCACAATGCGGCCTTCACGCCAGTTAGCGGGGGGTCGTATTAGGTCGTGTGCGAACTGATCCTAAGTTGGAAAATCATGCAACGTTTGATAATAATCGCAAGACATCTGACTACTAAGAGTATTCAGTCTGATTGTTCCATATTATCCCGGGTCCGATTGTTGAATAATATTGAGTCTGATTATTAAGGCGAGTGGCTTTTGCTCTATCATCCTGGGATTACCTGGCATACTGTTCGAAGGAAATGATTTCGGCCTTATCGAATCAGCTGTATCGATACAGAAATCTGTCGGTGATATCTTAGAATGAGTGACGGACTTCGTTCGAAAGTTTTGGTTATCGGCCTTGACGGTGCAACCTTTGATCTGATCTGGCCGCTCCTTAAGGAGGGCAAGCTCCCGTACCTCGCGAAGATGGTAGACCTGGGCGTTCACAGCAAGTTGTATTCGACCGTTCTTCCGCTTTCACCGAGTGCCTGGACATCGTTCGCGACCGGAAAGAACCCGGGGAAGCATGGAGTATACGACTTCTCCAAAAGGATCGAAGGGACATACAAGCATCGACCAACGACCTCATTGGACGTAAAGACGAATACACTCTGGGACTACATTGGCTCCCGAGGGGGTCGCTCAATTGTAATCAACGTTCCACTTACCTACCCGCCAAAGCCTCTGAATGGCTTCATGATTACGGGCTTTCCCACCCCCACCCAGAGGGGGGATTACACATACCCGCGCGAACTCCTGGCGATGCTGAAGAGTAAATTCGGGGAGGTCAAAATCCACAAGCCAAGGGTGCTCTACCGGAAGGGAAGAGAGGAGGAAATTACGCGTACCCTGATCGAGATAACGAAACAGCAGGCCGCGATAACGCACTACCTTATGCAGCTCGTCCATTGGAACCTTGCGATTTCGGTCTTTGACGCGACCGATGTCATTGGACACTATTTCTGGGCGTACTTGGATAAGAATCATCCAAAGTATGATCACAAGCTGGCTGAGCCAGTACGGAGAATGGTTACCGACGTTCATGTCGAGCTTGATCGCGCGATAGGTAAGCTGAATGAGTCTGTAGGAGATGACCACCTAAAGCTTGCGATCTCAGACCATGGCTTTGGACCTGTCTACAAAGGAGTTTACGTCAACAACTGGCTCCTAGAACAAAAGTACATGTATTTCAAGAGAAGTTGGGCCGTTCGGGCGAAATACCTTGCTTACAGGCACGGTTTTCATGTCTACAACCTACTGCGGGCAGCGAAGAAACTCAGGCTTGTCAAAAGCGTTGAATCAGCGTACTCTACCAAGTCAAGAGCGCTTCGCCTGCTTAGGCTCATCTCGTTGACCTTCGACAACATAGACTGGATGCGAACTCGCGTTTACTCGTATGGGAACTTTGGCCAACTCTACGTCAATTTGAAGGGAGATGAGCCAGAGGGAATCGTTTCACGCGAGGAAGTTGACTCCCTAGTGAAGGAGCTTGTGGCGAAGATACGCGTGTTGGAAGATCCAGAGACTCACGAACACATGTTTGACAGCATCTACCTAGCGGCGGAACTATACAATGGCCCTGAGACTGGTGCGGCACCCGATGTGATCTTCCTAGACACGGACATGAAGTATGCCCCCCATAGAATGTTTGAGCTGGGCAGTAATCGGCTGGTTACACCACACCCGGTCTACTCGGGAAACCACAAGATGGATGGAGTGCTCTTTATGAAGGGAAAAGGGGTCAAGAAGATCGAGGATTTTCCGCAAGCACAGATAAATCTCATCGACCTAGCACCCACGATTCTCCATTATCTGGGAATCAGAATTCCTGATGACACAGACGGGCGAGTACTGGAGGAATTCTTTGAAGCGTCTTCCGATTTCGCTCAGAGAGGCGTAGAGTACTGGAGTGCAGAAATTGCCGAGGTGCAGAGGATCAGATCCTCGCTTCGCAAAGTCGCCATGAAAAGGGAGATCTAGTGAGCTAGAGACCCAATCTGGGTAGGAGGAGAGCGTCCTCTCACACCCAGGGTCGGCGTTCAAAACTAAATAGCTGGCTAACGAGTTTGAAGGTGATGATTTGACGATTGAGGAAAGATTCCAGGTCAGAGTTCTTCTCGGCTTCTTCAGGATAGCAGGCGATTGGTTTGTAGATCGCGGAGATTCAATCTTCGTTCTCTCCATCTACATCCTACTCACAATTCTGTTTACTTGGCCACTGGCCGCGAACTTCACAAACTTCGCGAACGGGAGTGTACAGGACGTTTACCACGAACTCTGGTATCTGAATCTCGACTATCACCTTCCTTACGGTCCCTTCTTCGCACTCTATACGAATAGTATCCTCTACCCCTATGGAGTGCCCTTGTACTTCCAGGTATTCTCCCCGCTGCATGCGATCATAGGTGCCCCGATTTACTACCTCTTTGGTTTGGTCCCGGCCTATAACTTCCTCTACATGTTTACGTTTTTTGTTTCTGCCTTCACGATGTACCTCCTTGCGTGGTACCTTACGGGAAACAGATACGCCGCTTTCTTCGCAGGGTTAGTCTTCGGGTTTGCACCTGTACACACGGGCCAAGGCATAGCGCATCTGAACATCATGGCTTCCGAGCTCCTACCACTTTTCGCGCTCTTCTTCATCAAGATGGCCAGGGAACGTCGTGACAGAAACGCCTTGTACGCGGGAATCCTCATAGCACTGAATGCAATGCTCGACCTCCACTTTCTCCTGCTCTCGGGCATGATCGTTGCTGCGTTCTTGCTTTACTCAGTCTTTGCGCAAAAATCGGCAATCCTGAACAAGACCTACCTGATCCGATTCTTCGTAATGATCTTGGGGGCTGGTCTCATCGGATTCGTGGTGTATTACCAGACTTTCTACGGGCTTGTCTTCGCGCCTAGCCCACTCGGTGCCACTGCGGCGTCTACCCTCGCGCATCCGCATCGTTCGCCAGATCTCTTGCAGTTCCTCCTTCCCGCCCCTGAGAATCCATTCTTCGGAAGATACACGGCGGCGACCTTCGCGAACTTCATCTCTTTCCCACAGGTCAGGACATACATCGGATATACCGCTCTGGCATTGTCGGTCGGCGGGGTCGCCACAAACCGTTCGAGAAGAGAGGTTATTTTTTGGGGCTTTCTTGCCCTTTTTGGTTTTGCCATAGCCCTCGGTCCGCAAATCCAAGCTGGAGGGGAGGTGACGGTTCTCCAGGGACCTTGGACGTACATTGAGTATTTGGTACCGATATTTCGCGCCTTCCGTACTCCTTATCGAATCGATTACCTTGTAGCCCTAGGCGTAGCGGTTCTCTCCGGCTACGGTATTGCCGCTTTGCTTTCCTCGATTCGTGGTAGGGCTGGTCGAAGGAGGGTATTAGCAGTCGCCACCCAAGTGGGTGTCGCAGCGCTGCTCTCGACCACACTCATAGCAGAGTTTCTGCCCACACCTTATCCCATGCTGAATACGAATATTGATCCCTTTTACACCCGGGTTTTGGCGAATGATCACGCCAACTTCACCGTCCTCGAGGTACCGGCTTATCCCGGCAACGACGTATATCTTTATTATCAGACTGCGTATCACAAGCCCCTTCTGAACGGCCACATCAGCAGAACGCCTGCTTCATCTCTCATATTCCTGGAATCCACCCCATTCATAGACCAATTTGGTCAGTACCTGAAAGGTAGGAAAACTGTTCCCCGAGACATATTGAACCAGACAATCTCGAATATTCGGATCGCGCCCTACATCCTAGATGAGTATCACATCAAGTACATCATAGTCCATAAGGATCTTCTTCCCAACAATCTCTACACACGGGTCGTGGACCTGGCCGTAAGTGTCCTTGGCTTCCCGTACTACGAGGACAGATTGATTATTGTTTTTCGCTACGAGTCTCCGCCAACCGCCTTGAGTTTGTCGCGGTACCCTCACGATGCGAATGTTTCCTTCGTGGGTCTACTTAACGGCGGGTGGAACTCATACGGCCTAATCGGACACCATGCGAGATCAATGGACATCTCTGCAGCGCTTGACATCTACTCCCAATCAAACCAGCTATTCCAGCTAAAGTTCAAGGCGGAAGGGCTCACGGGGGACCATCTGGTGCGGGTCGAAGTTGATGGGAATGCGGTGGGCACGTACCACATAGTAAACGGGAGCTATTCAGTTGTTAGCACTCCCTTTGTGTGGTTCCATCCGGGTATGAATAAGGTTGTTTTCACATCAGAGGAAGGTTGCCGGCCGATTTCGATCGGTCCCAGTGCTGTTACGCCATCCGTCTGCGCCTCTATTCAGTTCGCTTCTATTGCAGTTGTGCCTCTGACCATCACGCATGGATAGAATATTGTAGAAGTCCTGTCAGAAGAGCTTTTCGCGGTACATGCTCCGTTTGGACCAATAATGGACGGATAGGAGAGCTCTCACTCCTGTGGTCCCTGAGTCTGTACATTCTCCCTAGACTTAGGTCTTATTCGTCGCCACTGACCCCCTTTCCCTCTTCCTCAGGTATATCACCAGAAAGCCAATCCCCACTGCGCCGATAGACACTACGGCAAATATCGTGCTTAATGGGGGAAAGAATCTTGGGTATTGAATCGGGTTCGAGTAAACTGCATTTGGCGGCAGATAAGTCACAGCTATTGAGTGAATTCCAGAGGGGACTGAGAAGGTGGAGAAATAGTGGGTAGAGTTGGACTGTACAACGACGGGCCCGTAGGCCACGCGATCTACTCTGATAGAGATTGGATTCAAGCTAAAATTCCTGGGATAAATCACGACGAAGTAGAAGGTGTTTCCAGCAAGCCCTACCGTGCCGAAATCCAACTCGCTGTTCGAAGCATTGTTCTTGAAGGAAAGCACGGCTGCGTTCGAGACTATCGTCACGTAGGGAATGTATTGGGCTCCGAGATATTGACCCACACCGTACAACCCCGCTGGAGCAACATAGTACTTGTTGGACAATACATTGTACTTCTGGGAAATAGTTGTCGCTGTTTCGGTTGCAAGATTCAGACCTGTTATGTCCACAGGAGCCGCTAGAGTGAAGCTGCCGGTAAACGTATTGTTGGAGGCGAGCAACTGCTGCGCGGAAAGCAGGCCACCGCGGGACGCCTGAACGGCATAAAATGGCCGACTGACAGACTTGGTGCCGTTATACTGCAGGAGTAGAACTGGAATTTTTGCCCAGCCAGTAGCATTCGTCTTCGAACTATACTGCGTCAAACCTAACCTCGTATCGGTTGC
>VBPK01000180.1:0-5953 GCA_005877225.1 Nitrososphaerota archaeon | reverse complement strand
GAATCAATCGAGTTGAACAGAAAAGTGGCTGGTCGTAAGGTTGAGAACAAGGCGTCGACCTTCGACTTTGCAAGGACGATTGCGTAGCTTGCCCTCAACGAGACTAGACCTGTGGCATTCTGTGTCTCTACCATAGTTTGATTCAAAGTCAGGCGCCCGTTTCTCCCTATTGGGAGAGCCGTAAGAGATATCGTGGGAGCAAAGGCGACGGTCCGCAGCAACGACCGGTACACCGTGGTATTGGCGAGGGACGATAGTTGAAGGTTTGCAAACCGATAGGTGCCGAGCTGTGCGGTTTGTCCACTGATTAGCTGACTGTCTGAGACATCAAGATCCGAAAGGGATGAAATGTTCAAGACCGACTTCGAATTAGGAGTGTAACCGTAGTACTCGCGGCTCGTCGAGAGTACATAACTTCGAGAGATGGCAATCTTGCCTCCGAGGAGGCCAAGATTTGACAGCGGTGCCAGTCCTGAGGATGGAACATCACTAATTATCGAAGAATTCCAAATCGTTAAGGAACTCGTGCCATAGAGATTTGTGGTAGCGTTAGCCGGCGCGGTCACCGAGATGGTACTTGAGTCGACCAACGTCGTCGAGAACGTTGAAGAAGAGTTGCCGAGGTTCGTGACACCACTGTTGTAGATCCGAACGTATGAGCCGAGGACTTGGGTATTGACCATGCTCAGTGAAAGGGTCTTCGAATTCGCCAAAGAGAGCACAGCATGGTTGAGTAGGAGTTTGTCTCCCTTCAAATTTATGACCCCACCAGAATTTGCCAGAGTCGAGGAATATACTAAGATTCTGGCTACCCCTAAGGAGAAAAGATTGGCCGGGCTCAGTAGCGAGTTTTGGGTTAAGACCAGAGAAGAGCCGTTCGCCACCGTAACATTGCTGTTGAGAAGGCTTGATCGCTTCGAAAGCGAAGCGCTGGAGTTGTCGAGGAGTTTTACTACACCGACCTGACCCAGAAAAGTCAGGCTGGAGTTTATCAGAGCTAGCCTACCAAATTGGTTAACAGTCACGATGCTTGTAGTCCCATTTCCGTTTTGAATCAAAGTTGAATTCTCAAGAACAAGAGATCCTGTGCTGGTCACGTTAAGGTCTCCTGTGTGAGTACATTTCAGGTTTGCCAAGAACAAAGTCTGGTTCACGACCGTAGGGCCAATGGGAAAGCAGGAGCCAACTGGCGCCAATGGAACGGCCGTTACAGGCTGGTTTGGGCTGAAGATAATCGGAAAGAAGAGAGGGAAAAAAACGATAGCAGTAACCTTTGTTGTCCTCAGACAGGTTCGCCTTCTGGCGACCACTCCTCAGATGATATAAATCAATCCGTGTGTGTAGTTAATATCGCAATCCCATTGTTAGAGTGTATCATCTCAGTACTTTCGCTATTATGGGCTCACATGTAGGAACCTGTTGTATGGCACGACCTTCAGCGATGCCCCGGAGAGATGCTCAAAAAATGAGAGATCGCCGAGGCTTTAGGCGTCTGAACCAGTTACGAGTCTGACATGAGGCTCCGTCAGATGATGCGCTTCAGCAGGAACTCATAACTGATGAACAGAAGGATTCCTATCACTATCCCCTTTATGTAGACATCCCGTGACCCACCACCTCGCCTCAGTACAAGCTTCGCACCAATGATGCTTCCAATCGCCCCTCCCACAGCAAGTATGGAAAAGTAGAACGGGTCGACTTGACCAGCCGTCAAGTACCCAACCGACCCACCAAGATAGCGGAAGAAAGATGCGAAGAGGTTAGTTCCCAGAATCGTTTTGGTGTCAAGCTTGAAAAGAAGCATGAAAAGAACGACACTCAGACTGGCGAGACCCACCCCGAACAGGCCCGTTGCAACACCTATGGACACGCCCTTGGCAATCTGCACGGTCAGGGCTATCGGGTCGCTCCCCGCCCACCGAGACCTTTGAGAACCATGAGTTCCTTCTTGAACAGACGAGTTAACCCCTTCTTCCGCGTCTGTCACTCTGGTCGGGTTAGCACTGATTCGGTCAGCGACCCCCCTTCCGCGTCCTGCAACGAATCTGTAGGCTGTAAAAAAGGCAATCGCAAGTGTGAAACCTCCGAAGGCCGATTCGAGCGTCGAGGAATGAATGGTGGACGCCCATCTCGCTGCTGCGAAGGCGCCTGCTACACCCGAGACCCCTACGGTAAGGGCGAGTTGCATGTCCACTCCACCCTTTCTATAGAAGGAGATGGCTCCGATAAGCACGATGATGGTTGATGCAGCGAGAACGGTTCCAGTCGAGTCTTGGATTGCTAAGCCTACGTAGGCCGTGAGGAAGTAAATCGTAAAAACGCCAGCACCCCCGCTGGTGACATTCGATAATCCTCCAGTGAGTACTCCCAAGGCGAGAACGACGAGTGCGGGAAAAACCTGTAGCGCGTCCAACCTTCTATTCATCTGGCCGAAGGCTCGAGCTCAATGACTTCGTCGGCGCCTGATACTGGTGAAATATAAGCCCTCACTCGTCACAAACTCATTCCATAAGTAAATTCTGTGAAAGTACGTATGTTCAACATACCTTAGACGTAATTCAGATTTTCGCTTTTGCCTGTCAAATCTGATTCGCCCTCTAGTTCAATATCTTCGGGAGCGAGTTCGGAACCAAGTTGAGGTGGTACGTTTTGACGACAGATGTCGTGTCGGTCGTTGTCAACCTCAGGATAATGGGAGTCGTGGCAGAAGTAAGCAACTATGGAGAGACTAAGTCAGCAGTCAGTGTGACTCGTCGGAAATTACGCCTAGGGTCTATATATTTAGGGTTACGGGAGAAAGAAGTACCGGTGATTTGTCTATCGAAGGGGACGCCAGAAGACTCAAACTTGTGATAATCCTCTCTTCATCTTACGGTCTGCTGTCCTTCCTTTTTAGCTTCATTGGGCTCGCATCCGGGCAGGCCGCAGTCCACCTCCACGAGTACAGTCTTGGCGGCATTTTGACCGAGATTTCTGGACACTTTCTCTTTGGCGCTGTAGCAGCCATCCCTCTACTGCAAATCGACCTCCTCTTGATGGCAGGTTCGATGGCTGTTCTGATAGATTCAGATCATATCCTGGGTGCGCTCAACCTGAACGCGGGGAGCAGACCGGCCCACTCCATCCTTTATGCCTTCTTCTCTGCGGCGTTTCTATTCTACTTGACAAACCGTCTGAGGCTCGCGGATCGGATGAAGCTGAAGCTTACCTCACTAGCCCCCATAGCTCTGGTCTCTCACTTGTCCTACGATGTGTTCGTAGCGTTTCAAAACGGCGGAAGCAGGGGCGGAAGCTTTCCTCTTCTTACTCCCTTGAACTTCGGGCTAATTCCTCTAAGTTACTTAAGCTGGATTGTCTTGGAGGCGGTCTCAATAATAGCGTCAATCTCTGTTGAAGTTGCTTCGCGACGCTTCTCGCTAGCGGGAAGCAAGGCTAAAGCCTGAATGGCTTGTATTCTCTATTCGAATTTGGACGCTTTAGCGCTGTTGGTCTGGTGAGAACTGGAAATTATGGCTCCATGGTAGCAAATCCTTGCAGCGATGACTTGAAGTCGAAGTTCCCGGAAGTGGACCGCAATAGAGCGAGGATGTAAACCACCTCGATGGGGGGAAGCAAGAGATGAGCTCTGGGGTAGTTTCTTTCGGAGGTCTTAGCTAGTGCAAAGGGTCGAGCTCACTCAGCGATGAGTGGGCGCTAGCGCAACCATTCGTCCGGTAACCGGAGACTTCGCATAGGCTTCCTGTCGGGAGCAAGTTCGCCTATCCCCCTCGTTCCACGGCAGGGATCCCAGGACTGGGTGTGGTCCTTCTGCCAAAACCATACTTAAAGAACTCATAGAGTAAGACCAAATCGATAGTGATTACTCCAGACCACAACAGGTAAGCGATTGATTCGCTGATTCCAAATGTCGGAATTAGAGTTCGGGAAAGCCCGTACCCGACTATCCAGGCATCGAAACTCATGCAGATTCTTCTGAAAGTTTCGACTGTGAATTTCTTCACTATGAGGAATCCTAGCGGAAGGCCTAGCAAGACTGGGGGTGCAATGACTGTGAATAGCGATACGCTCGTGGCCGTAAAGAGCCCCAAGAAATAGTATGATGTTGCAGTCAGGTAAGATTCAGCAATTCTGACTTGCGCGAGCGCAGCCTTGAATTGATTTTTCGCAAGACCTTGATTGTTCCAAAAGAGCGCAATGGGAGGTCCAGAAATTGTCGTGAGGGAGTAGAGCAAGCCGACTCCCATCCCAAGTGTGATCCCTGCCGTCTTCTCGTTCTTGATCGGCCTGCGGTATCCTGCCGCCTGCATCAGAATTAGCGGCAGGATCACCACGTAAACAATCAGCCGAACCCATAGTGGAGTGACGAGACTTAGTACGAGGCTTCCGAAGACGACACCTGGAAGGACAGCCAAGATGATTGGCACGTTCCTCCGTGCGACGGCGACAGCATTTTTCCTCCCAGCTAGGAACAGCATAACCGTGTTGAGAATTGCCTCCAAGAGAACATAAGCCGGGTTTATTATTCTGCTTGCGAAGACAAGAATTGCAAGAGGTATCGATATTGAGGAATACCCGTATCCTAGCCCACCGTTGATCGTCGAGGCGAGGAGCGAGAGAAGAAGGAAGAATATGGCTATGCTGATGTCAAACGTCACTTAGGCGACCTCCTGGTCCTTCTTAGTCCGGAAGAATTGTTCGTGATTGAGGCCGCACCGATCTCTTCGTCGCGGTGAGCGCTCGAAATAGCCGCAGCATGAAGGTTGGAGAACGTTGTCTCGACGCACTCATCTGACGTCAGGGTTTCGGTTTCGACGACAGATTCGGGGGAAGGCGGGATCTTCATGCGAATCCAGCAATCCTCATAACATCGGTTATCCGACCAGCTCTCGTTTTGTAGGTGCCCTTTGAATCACTTTTCGTGGCTCTATCGAGAAAGAAATTGAGATGAACCTCAACGATATCCATAGAAATGTGCCTTGCATGACCTCTGTATGAACGACCAGCCGAAACAAAGCAGGCCAGCGCTATTTCTCTCAGAACGTCCATCACATAGGCTGAGGCTGATTTGAAACCCGAATTCCTTATTGGCTCCTCAAGGCATCGATGAAGAGAAGAGGCAATGGGAGGCGCCGAATACTTCTGCAAGATTGTTATCGCTCATAATTATATATAATTAAGCCTTTGGCCTGTCAAACTTATTCTTGGCTAAAACGGAATTTTTAGAAAGAAAACTCTGTGTGCTTTCCCAAAACCTATTCGCCTGCTATCGAATCCTCGAAAAATTTTCTTCTATGCCTCATGAATTCTATGCCTCCTCGTCAGGGGGCTCGGGAGGGTATGTCCACCCCGACGAACTACCTGACCTCAATGCTTAGCTCCGCGAACCCTATGCCTTCGAACAGGATTTGAACCTCAAAATCAATATGTAAGGCGTGCGGTCAAGCACGATTTGATAACGTCGTCGACCCAAGAGTACGTCGCGCAGGTGTCACCCGCAACTCTGTTCATAGTGTGTCCCCAAGGGGACACTGACTTTCTTAGTGCCAGGAACTCGGGCGTTGGCAGTGACCTATCTAGCAACTAAGGCAAGACCTCAACACGTCAGCATCGCAGAGACCCTCGTGGTATTCAGAGTCTCGCCGCGACGAACAGGCTCGTTGGTGATGCCCGCGCTCGACTTTGGTTTTTCCCTTCATCCAAGCGGTCATGCCGAATCTTTGGCCGAGCTTCGTTTCCATTAGTGGAATGAATTTAGGCGTCTACCTACAATCAGTAGGTTCGCGTCTACAAAATGAATCCTTTCGCTGCCTTAGCATGGGCCGACGGGCGTGTCGTCTACGGAGTCGTATTGGGCTATCTAGCAATCCCTCTTCTATTAGAAAGGATGAAACGTTTATCACCGCATAACCCACCGATTTGGTTTCTTCGATGCGGAAAAAAGCTCCGGGACGGG
>VBPK01000179.1 GCA_005877225.1 Nitrososphaerota archaeon | reverse complement strand
CTCTTTCTCGCACTCTTCTTCTACTTCGAAAGGAAGGGTGGCCGACTCCGCGCCCCCGTCTGCTTAGGTCTATCTCTCGCCTCGAATCAGGTCCCGTGGCTAATTCTCCCCGTCATCCTCTACTATCAGTCCAGAGAGAGAAGGTTCAAGGACATCACAATTGAACTCGCCGCCGCCTTTCTGGTCATGCTTCCCTTCGCCCTCCTCGACTTCAACTCCTTCTTCTACGAGACGATTACGTTTCAATTTTCAAGACCCGTCCTGGAGGTGATAACCATCACCGGGCCGATTGACCTGTCACTCGGGGCGCTTCTGAACATCAACCTGAACTTGAGCTTGAACGGGTTTCTGCTGACTCTCTCGGGTTTCACGCTTCCTCTCTGGTCGAGGGCGGGGGCCTTAGCCGTCCTCCTCCCCTTCGTCCTGAAGAGGGTGAAAGACCTATCGAGCATGGTTCGCGCCTCCGGGGTCTTCCTGCTGATCACGCTCTTCGTTCTTCCCTCCGACTTCTTCTTGCCGTACCTCGAGTTGCCTTTCTTCATCTTTCTTACGTTCCTCGCGTCGGGCTCTCCGAGAGAGTCTTAACGCTTAAAATGGGGGGTAGACCCTTGGCAGACCCACAAACGTAAATGTTTGATGAAAAGTCAAAGCGGATGTACAGACTGGTCGCCTGGGTTTCCGGGATAACCGCCCTCGCCGTCGTGGTGTATGGGATCGTGTCGGCGGTTGTTACTACGGGAAGCGTTGGGGCGTTCGGGAGCACTCTGGTGAATATTGAGTTTCCCCTTCCTGAGTTTGCGAAACCAATCTCGTACTTCAGCATCGCTTCTGTCGCGTTCTTCTACTCAGAACTCAAGCTCTGGGAGGAGAGGATAGCGAGGTTGCCCGCCCAAGTTCGCTCCTTCCTTCGCCTCTTCGGTTTCGTGGTCGCCTTCGCTTCAGCCTACGAGGTCTTGTACAACTTCATGCTCTGGGGTGCTTTCTTCACCATTCAAGTTTTACAGGCAAACGTGAACCCGAACACCGCGAGTTGCTGCCTCCCCGTCCCTTGGAACCTCGTCTTCGCCACGAAGGCCTTCTCTGCCCTCTTCGTAATCAGCGGTTACTCTGTCTACTTCCTCAGAGGCCTAGACCGGGACCGAACCATCTAGGATTTCTCCAGCTTCCCGCCCGGGGTGCCGAAGCTCGCGTAGAGGAGTGCGAGGTAGAGGAGGGTCATTACCGTGAACGAAGCCACAGAATAAGTCCCGAACGTCGAGAAGACAGAGCCGAGGAGCGGTACCGCGACGTATGCCTGGTAGCCCGCTAGGAGGACCCCGTAGAGCGCGCTGGCCTTGGCGAGGGCGCGCGAGAACTTCCTCTCCGGTCGAAGGATGAGTAGGGCACCGCTCACTATGCTGGTCAGCGCCGGCCAGAGGAGAAGGGCGGCTCCACCCGTTATGATTATTGCAACCCAGACAATCCCGAGGACTATGAAGATGTACGCGAGGTATTTCTTTACAGCCTCAGTTACGCCCGCCATCTCTCCGCGTCCGTTGTCTGAATCAGATATAAATGGTGGTGCCGAGACGCCACATCTGCTCTTTGGAGGGATGGGCTAGTTGGAGGAAGTTGTTCGGACAGATAACCTGAGGGAGAACCTCGCTTTGCTCACGAAGCCAGTCTCCGAGCTGGAAGAGGGGATGCTCATCTCGGCGACATACGATGGAGACCTCCGCGTCGCAGTCTTGAAATTTTACGAGCCGAAGACCGGGCGGATGCGACTCTGGCGGGACAATACCGGGCACAAGCCGTACTGTTACACGAAGTTGGAGAGACAAGAGCTCGACGCGGTTGGGCGGAGGAACGACGTCCTGAGAATCGAAGAGGCCGAGAAAGCCGACCTCCTCTCGGACTCAATGATCAAGGTCAGGAAGATCGTCGCCACAGACCCCCTAGCGATCGGTGGGGGGCAGAACAGCGTCCGAGACCAGATCAGGGCGTGGGAGGCTGACATCAAGTACTTCGAGAATTACGCCTACGACAACGGCCTTCGGATGGGGACGTACTATCGAATTTCCGGTGGGAAGGTTCTCCCGCTGAAGCTCGACGCCCCGGAGCTCGTCGCGAAGTCCCTCGAGGAGATTTTCCGGAGGAATCCCCATGAATTCGGCCCCTACCTGAGAGAGTGGGCAGAGCTTCTCGGGCAGCCTCTCCCTGACTTCAAACGAATCACTCTAGACATAGAGGTAGCGAATGAGGAGAACAGGGTTCCGGACTCTGACACTGCTGACCTGCCCGTGATTGCTGTCTCCTTCTTCAACGAGTATGAGAAGGTCGTCTACCTCCTAGAGAGGGAGAATAGGGAGACGGTTGATTTATCGAATGCAGAGTACAAGACCGTCCTCTTCAACGATGAGCAGACCCTCCTCCGGGCAGCTCTAGGCAAGATGATGGAATACCCCGTGGTCGTCACCTTCAACGGTGATGACTTCGACTTGCGCTACCTCAAGCACAGAGCCGAGCGTAGGGAAATCGGCATCAGGGAAGAGGAGAACCCCATCACCCTAACAAGTACACGGAACACACCCTGAACGGCATCGCCGAAGTCCTCCTCGGCAAGTCGAAGATCGAGTTCGACGGCAATGTCGGCGACCTTCCCCTTCTTGATCTTGCAAATTACTGCTTCAAAGACGCTGAGCTGACGTACGAGCTGACGAGCATGAGCGACTCTGTCGTGATGAAACTGCTGGTCGTG
Organism: Nitrososphaerota archaeon; assembly: GCA_005877225.1. Classification (GTDB taxonomy): domain Archaea; phylum Thermoproteota; class Nitrososphaeria; order Nitrososphaerales; family Gagatemarchaeaceae; genus TA-13. The sequence goes on along the minus strand of VBPK01000179.1, from coordinate 15,958 downwards.
CTCGCCAGAATCGGGAAGATGCCCATGAACGACGTCTCGAGATTGGGTGTCTCCAACTGGATCAGGAGCATGCTCTTCTACGAACACCGCAAAATCAATGCCCTCATCCCACGACAGGACGAGCTCTCCCAAAAGGGGGGTGCCTCCTCGCAGGCGATAATCAAGGGCAAGAAATACAAGGGTGGCCTTGTGATAGAGCCCAAGCCGGGGGTTTACTTCGACGTCTCGGTTCTCGATTTCGCGAGTCTGTACCCAAGTTTGATCAAGGTGCAGAATCTCTCATACGAAACAGTGAACTGCCCCCATGAAGAGTGCAGGAGGAACATCGTCCCCGAGACGACTCACTGGGTCTGCACTAAAAGGAAGGGAGTCACCAGCCTCGTCACGGGTTCTCTCCGCGACCTCAGGGTCAGCCACTACAAGCCCCTTTCGAAGATCCCGACTCTCAGCAAGGAGGAGAGGGACCTCTACGGCATCGTTTCCCAGGGTCTGAAAGTCATTCTGAACGCCTGCTTCAGCGGTGACACGGAGCTCGTAACCCCGGAAGGAATAAAGAACATCAAAGATTTCAAAGTCGGAGACAGAGTCGTCAGCGTCAACCCTGAGTCGCTCGAACCGGAAATCGACGAGGTCGTCGATGTTCAGGCCTTCGACTACAATGGAGACCTGTACCATTTTAAGGATAAGCGGTTCGTCGACTTGCTTGTCACCCCGAACCACCGTTTTCTTACAGTCGATAGAAGGGGTGGATCGAGGACAGGCGTGGCGTTCCGCACCGCGGAAGAGGTCTACAACGGGACGAATGTGACGATACCCAAACTCAAGTCTCCACCCGTTAGCTGGGCTTCGCCGCAAATATCGATGCTGAAAACTGCGAGGGCTTTGAACGCGGATGTCCATCTCTTTCCCAACGGCCGTCGTTTGTCTTCATGGTTCCGGACGCTCGAACCGGAATTGAGGAGCAAGATAAGAAGCGTCGGGACCGTTCACAAGCAGAGGAGCAAGGTCAACGAAGGGTGGGGCTCCCACTACACCCTATCCTCCTCGGAGATATCGGAGGAAGACCTCGACGAAGTCGAGAGGGCCGGAGGATTTGCGCTGGTTAGCGAGAAGAGGTCCTCGAAGGTCCCCGTCCGCTTTGACGGCGAGAAGTTCGCAGCGCTGTGCGGCTGGTTCGTCTCGGAAGGGTCATTGTACTCGACAGCTCCGAGGGAATACCCGACAGGGGTCAGGCGAGGCCGCAGCGAAGGCGTCCTTATCTCTCAGAGCTACGGAAGAGGAAACCCTAGGGGTCTCGTCTACAGAGGCAAGATTGCAGGTCTATTGTCAGGCCTTGGGCTGAGAGGCCGAACCGACTCTGAAGAGAGGAAGTACTTCAAAGTCGCGAGCGGAATACTCCACGAGTGGACTCGCACGAACTGCTATTCGGAAGACGTGGGTTCGCATCGGGCAAGCTCGAAACGCATTCCCCAATTCGTCTTCACCTCAGTTCAAACTATGAGGGCTTTTCTTGAGTCTGCCTACATGGGAGATGGCTCCGCGAAGCAGGTATGCTATTCCACGACCAGCGAATCGCTCGCCAAGGACATGGTCGTCCTTCTGAGCCTTCTCGGGGCGAAGTCAAAAATCAAGTGGGACAATGGCATCTATCGGCTGACCTTCAAGAACGTTAGCACCAAACTCACCCATTCAGGGAATCAGATCCATAAGTATGTTACTAGGTTCCCCTACGAAGGAAAGGTGTACTGCGTAACGACTGCGAGGAACCACACGGTGATGGCCGGAAGGAACGGGAGGTTCGTCCAGGTCGGGCAGTCATACGGCGTCATGGGCTTTGAGACTTTTGCATTCTACTGCCTCCCGGTCGCGGAGGCAACAGCTGCCTTCGGCCGAGACGCGATAACAAAAACTATCGAGCAGTGCTCGAGCCTGGACATCAACGTGATTTACAGCGACACTGACTCACTTTTTTTGCACAGTCCAACGACGGAGCAGGTGTCGACCGTCACCCGTTGGGCTGAAAAGGAACTCGGCATCGAACTCGACCTCGACAAGAACTACAGGTACATCGCGTTCAGCAGTCGGAAGAAGAACTACTTCGGGGTTCTCCCCGACGGCACACCCGACATCAAGGGTTTGACGGGTAAGAAATCTCAGACCCCGGAGTTCTTGAAGAAGACCTTCTATGATACGCTGGACATACTCAGTAGGGTTCAGACATCGGCTGACTTCGAGCGGGCCAGGGGAAGCATCAGGGAGCTCCTGACCACGATGATTCTACGACTGAGGAACAGGTCGATCCCCATTGATGAGCTCGCCTTCAACGTAATGATAGGAAAGCCAACGAGGGGTTACAGCGAGAACACGCCCCAACACGTCAAAGCCGCGCAGCTCCTCGAGAAGACAGGCCGAGAGATCAAGGCGGGTGATATCATCGCCTACGTGAAGACGAGGACACCCCCCTTCGTGAAGCCAGCGTCCCTCGCAAAAGCGGATGAAATAGACGAAGAGAAGTATATCGATTACGCGCATTCGATGTTCGACCAGATGCTCGATGCGCTGGACTTCAGCTTCGATGAGATAATGGGCGCGACGACCCTCGACCTCTTCTGGTCCTGAGGCTGAAACCCGATCGCTCGGCATCCCTATACTGATGATTCAGAACCTCCGTGATAGCGTTTAATAGAAGAAAGCTAGCCGCGAACGAAATCGTCAGTTGAGCTACGCGGAATTTTTCACGAACGTCAATCCCCTCGTCGGTTCGAGGGACGCGCGGGAGAGCCTCCTCACCGTCTTTGGTGTCCCGTATGACGGGACCACGTCATACAGACCAGGGACAAGGTTTGGTCCAAACTCCCTCAGGGAGGCTTTTCTGAACGTGGAGGCCTATTCGAAGGAGCTCGGGGTCGACGTCGAGAAACTACCCCTGAGAGACCTCGGTAACCTCTCTCCTTCCGCAACGCCGCGAAAGATACGGCCTTCGTGGTCTTTGACGCACACTTCGACCTGAGAAACGAGTGGGAGGGCTCGAGATACAGCCACGCCAGCTACCTCAGAAGGATAAGCGAGGTCAGAGACGTCTCCTGCGTGGCGCACATAGGTGCGAGGGCCGCGACCGAGGAGGAGTGGCGTCTCTCGAAGAACCTCGGGCTTGTCGTCAGCCCGGGAGAGGCTGACGGGACCGAATCCTTGAAGCGCTTCAAGAGTTTCCTCTCCGACTTCCGCCGCGTCTACGTCAGCGTCGACCTCGACGGGCTCGACCCCGCATACGCCCCCGGCGTAGGTACTCCTGAACCGGGTGGTCTCACGACCCCCACGACTCTGAAGTACGTCTACGCCCTGAGGGAATCAGATCTTGCGGCTTTCGACATAGTTGAGCTCTGCCCTGTGTACGACAACGGTTCGACCGCGACTCTGGCGGCCAGACTGATGAACGAGCTCGTGGCCGTCGCGAGCCTGAGGAAGTAGTACTCACTCGAACTTGCTCGTCCTCTCTCCGACTTCCCTGACGAAATCATCGAGCCTTACACCCTCCCTCACCTTCCCGTCTCTCGTCCTGACGGAGAGCGACTCGCTCTCCACTTCCTTCTCTCCGATGACTATTACGTAGGGTATCTTCTGCAGCTGCGCATTCCTCACCTTGTAGCTTATCGTCGCGCTTTCAAAGTCTCCGTCTGCCCTCAGTCCCGCCACCTTCAGCCCCTCCAGGACATCCTCTCCTCGTTTCTTGTGCTCGTCGGAGAGAGACAACACCCTGACCTGGACCGGGGAAATCCAGGCGGGCAGATTGCCCTTGTAGTGCTCCAGCAGGATCCCGATGAACCTCTCGAGGGAGCCGTAGATTACCCTGTGAATGATTACTGGGGTGTGTTCATGTCCGTCGGCACCGACATAGGTGAGCCTGAACCGCTGGGGCAGCTGGTAGTCGAGCTGGATAGTGGCCAACTGCCAAGCTCTTCCCACTGAATCTCTTACGTCGTTGCGCGTTTCCACTGCTCCTCCGACCCTATATGCTCCTCGGGCATCGTGGAGACCTTGGGGTAGTACTCGAGCTTGAAGATCCCGTAGAGGTAGTCCACTAGGTCGATGAGTGCTTTCAGCTCATCGCCGACCTGCTCATCGGTGCAGAAGATGTGAGCGTCGTCTTGGGTGAAGCTCTTTACTCTGAAGAGGCCTGTGACAACTCCACTCAATTCCTTCCTGAACAGAAGGTCGAAGTCCGCAACCCTCAGAGGGAGGTCTCTGTAACTCCACTTCCTGGACATGTAGTAGAGTATGGTGGAGGGGCAGTTCATCGGCTTGAAGCCGAATGTCTCCTCGTCTTCAGCTCTGAGCTTCGTCGTGAACATGTTGTCTATGTAGTGCTCGAAGTGACCGCTCACCTTCCAGAGGTCGACGTTCGCGAGCAAGGCGGTACTTATCTCAACGTAACCCCTCTTCTTGATCTCCCGCCTGATCGTCTCAATCAGCAGGTTCTTCAGAGTCAGTCCCTTGTCGTGCCAGTACGGCATGCTCGGGGAAGGCTCGTAGAAGCTGAAGAGGTCCAGTTTCTCCCCTATCGTGCGATGGTCATCCTTAGGCAAACCCGTGTGCTCTACTTTCTTCATTCTCGAGAGCAGTTCCTCCGCGCTTCGCTCCCTCCTCCCGCGTTCGGGGTGTGGAGGAGCCGCGACCTGCTTTTGGTCGGACCGACTGTAGCTTCTCGACATCTCCGCGAGGGGGTGCCCCTTGACCTTGACCTGGAGCGCCTTGTTCCAGCCGAAGGGAGCCTTGCGCACCTCTATTCCTTTCGCCCTCGCCTCCTCGAACATGTTCTGAAGAACGGGACGCGCATCGCTTGGCTTCGCTAGGCTTTGACTCAGATGTGCGAATGGATAGATCATCAGTTTGTTCACGCGGAGCTTCCCGAGGAACTCCTTCGCCTCCGCGACCGCCCTCTTCGCCGTCTCCCCATCGTCTCCCTCCTCGACTGCTGTGAATAACACCACGATCTCTTCCTCTCTGACGCTCTCGGTCTTCGCCTCTTCCGCGCTCGGAATCTCTTTCTTGATCGGTTTGTACTCGATGAAGTCAGCGTGCAGCTGGAGTATCTTCATTCATCTTCGTCCTCCAATGCCGCCGGGGGCTACACCCCCCACCTTGTTCTCTCCAGCGACTTCTCTTTCTTCGATGTCTTCTTCCAGGTCTTATAGTGGTCGCGACAGAGGTAGACCCTCCTCCCCTCCGAGGCGATGCTCAGGCCGCTCCCTCCGAGCTGTGCTCTGCTCAAGGACCTCTCCGCAGGGTTGCTGCATCCCTTCACGACGCAGGTCACGCCCTTCTCAACCTTTCCCAATTTGTTGACGCGTCGCTCAACTCTGTATATATAACATTCCTGCGCGATTGGTGTCGTTGCTCAACAAGCTGAGGGCAACGCTAGACTCAGCATTTCTTTCGACCGGGAGAGTGTTCTCAAGGCTCGGTGTTACCCCGACAGGTTGGACGTTTGTCGGCCTCTCCTTCGCCCTCCTCTCTGCTGTCGTTTACGGGAAGCCCGGCTTGGGAGGGCAATCTCTCGCCGGGCTCCTGGTTCTCGCTTCTGGTTTCTTCGATATCGTTGACGGAGCTGTCGCGAGGGCGACCGGTATGATGACTAAGAGAGGGGCCTTTCTCGACTCGACCCTCGACAGGCTGGGAGAGGTAGCGATCTACCTCGGGATCATGGTCGGAGGTTACTCCAACCCAGAGTGGGTCCTGCTTGCGATTACCTTCAGCCTCCTCGTCAGCTACACGAGGGCGCGAGGGGAGGCCCTGGGAACCAAGCTCTCTGGGGTCGGGATCGGGGAGAGGAGCGAGAGGCTCTTGGTCTTGGCTGTGCTGTCGCTGGTCGGCCTTGCTTCGTACGGCGTCCTCGTCGTGGCTGTCGTCGCGATTCTAACCTTCCTGCAGAGAACGGGTACCGCCTGGATGAATCTCTCAAAAGAGGCCGAGTCGGGTCGCGTTCTGTCTTAGGACCCTCTGGAAGTCTCTCCCCCTGCTCAAATCGCCTTTCCGTTCTACCGGTCTCATGCTTCGCACGGAAATCATCGCCCGACTTCTTCACTAACCCCTCTCTCGCTCTCAGCCTGCAGATGCGAGAGTTGAAGGTTGTTTCAGCGGCGGGGGGGTCCGTACCGCGAGTTTACGTTCCCAGATTCACTCGGGTAAGGGGACTCAATTTGAATCGACAGTCTGTGGAGCGATTGGTTGCCTCTGGTTAGGGTGGAACTAAGGCGTTCCATCGCCAGTTACGGGTTCAGCCTCCTAACTTAACCGCCTTTCGGCCTTCGCCCTAACCCTCACGATGCCATAGTGCACACTGCAACTTATGCAATAATAGCGAACAGTCGTAGGAGCGGCGATGTACGCACCCTGCTGTCTCAACTCCCTCGCGAGGCTCGGCTCGACCATCGACAGGCGTGTCGTGACCTTCTTCGCCTTGTCACGGGGTACCAAGGCACCACAGTTGCTGCAAGAGATAAAGCCCGACCTCCCCTTTCCTCCCTTCGAACGCCCTCTACTCTTTCTCTTCTTCGACATTATGAGGTCGCGAAGACGAACTTCCTTTAAGAGTTTGCTATTCGCAGACGTCGCTATCTCGTAACATCCCCGGCAGAGCCTCGTGTTTTCATCTCTGGCGCTGTGTTATTCTCGCCGGTAGGGCGTGCCAAGAGCCTTGGGGAACCTTGACCTTCCAACCGCCGTTGCCACGACGATCAGGGTGACGACGTATGGCAGAGCGGAAAAAATGTAGTCCACAGAAGGGAAAGTATGTCCAATGGCGGGTAACGTTGTAGCAAAGCTGCTCACCTCCTGGGCAAACCCGAACAGGAGACCCCCGGCAAGGGCGAGCATCGGCTTCCACCCTGCGAAGACAACAGTTGCCAGGGCGATGAATCCTCTCCCCGCGCTGATGTCCTTGGTGATTCCGCCCGTGTAATCGATGCTGAGAAACGCCCCCGAGAGCCCAGCAAGGGTCGCGCCGATCATGACCGCCAGGAAACGAACCCTCTCCACATTGATCCCTACAGCGTCGGCCGCCTCGGGGTTCTCCCCCGTCGCCTTCGTCATGCTCCCATACCGGGTCTTGTTCAAGAGATACCAGAAGGCGCCCGCGATAACGATTGTCAGGGGGACGAAGTACGAAAGGGGGCTCCAGGGCGTGGATATCTCCGGTACCCCGCAGACGGAGCACTTCGCGAACGACCCCTGGACCCCCCATACTGCCTGAATCGCGAAGGGAACGAAACCGAGTGCGAAGATGTTGATCCCGACCCCACTGATGATCTGATCTCCCTTGAGCCAGATAGCCACATACCCGTGGAGGGCGCCGAAAAATGTCCCCGTCAGGGCGCCCCCCAGGAGCCCGACCCAGGGGCTCTGGGCAAGCCACGAGAAGTAGACCGCGCTCCACGCCCCGGTGAGGATTATTCCTTCGAGGCCGATGTTGACGACCCCCGCCTTTTCTCCGAAGACTTCCCCAATCGCTGTAAGAGCGATCGGAACCATCAGATTGAGCCCGGTCACGGATATCGCGCCCACGATCGAGAAGTCCAGGCTCATTTCTTCAGTGACCCCCTGAACCTCCGGTAAAGCTCGGGCGCTGCCACCGTGAAGATTATGATCCCTTCGATAACCTGGATAATCTCGAAGGGGACGCGGGCGTAGAGCTGAACCGTTGAAAACCCGGCTTGGAGGGTGCCGAAGAACAGCCCCGCCACGATGATGCCGAGTGGGTGGTTCCTACCGATGAGCGCGACCCCAATTCCATTGTACCCGTAGTTGAGCACATTCGAAAGGCCGGTGTAGAGCGCAAACGGGGTCGTCCTTCCCGCGACCTGGACGGCTCCCGCCAACCCGGCAGAGGCTCCGCCGAGGAGCAAGGCCGAGAGGAGGGGCTTCCTGGGATTGATTCCGCTGAATCTCGCCGCTTCCGGGTTCAACCCTACGGACCTCAGCTCGTATCCGCTTGGAGTGAGCCAAAGGTATACGTAGAAAGCCGCGGCAACGGCAATTGCGAAAAGAAGGGCTGACGTGGAGACGCTCCCCAAGAGAAAGTCTGGGAACCTAGACGTAGGGGCTACGCTGATGGTCTTCTCGGGCCTGGCCGGGTCAGCGAGTAGGACGATGGCCACCCATAACACGCCAAAATACGCCGTCCAATTCAGCATGATGGTCGTTATGACTTCGTTCACTCCTCGGTACGCCTTGAGGAGGTAAGTGGGGACTGCCATGAGCGCCCCGGCGGCTCCCGCCAAGACGAGGGCGAACCCTAGGTGGATCCCCGCGGGGAGGAAATAGTAGCTCGCGTAAATCGCCCCTCCCGCGCCGACGTAGACCTGCCCCTCAGCACCGATGTTGAAGAGCCCGGCGCGAACTCCCACCGCGAACGTAAGCGCAGTGAGGATGAGCGGAGCCGCGTTCCCGAGCATATCGGTAACGTTCGAGAGGCTCCCCAAACCCCCATAGAACATGTAGTAGTAGGTGAGGATTGGGTTGTATCCGAGGACGACAAGGAGGATCCCGCCGAAGAAGAACCCCATTAGTGCCGCGAAGGCCGATTCCTCCAGCGGGGCGAGAACTCGCCCCCCGCCAATCAGTGGCAGTTTCAAGCGACGATCCCACCCATCAAAAGTCCGATTCTTTCTCGCGACATCGTCTCTGCGGCGCCGACCCCTATCAGTCTCCCCTCGTACATCACCCCAATCTGGTCCGATAGCTGAAGAATTTCATCCAGCTCCGCCGAGATTAGCAAGACGGCCTTTCCTCCGCCACGGGAGTCCAGTAGGAGCTTCCGGATATACTCGGTAGCTGCCACGTCGAGCCCTCGCGTCGGCTGCGCGGCCACAATGAAGTCAGGGTCACTGCTCAATTCTCTGGAGACTACGACCTTCTGTTGGTTCCCCCCGCTGAGGCTCCTCGCGGGCGACTCTGGTCCCTTGGCGGTTATCTCGAACTTTTTCATCAGGTCCGAGGTGAACTGCCTGACCTTTCGCCATGCGATTGAGGTCAAGGAACCCCTGAACTGAAGATCCCGTTGTTTCCCCAGGATTACGTTCTCATCCAGGTTCATTTCGAGGATAAGTCCCATCTGCCGCCTGTCTTCCGGAATGAGCCCGGCCCCGTGCCTGCGGATCACAGATGAGGACTTCCCTTCCGTTTCTGTCCCTTTGAGCCTGATGCTCCCCTTGGCGACCCTCCGGATTCCTGCGATAGCCTCGGCGAGCTCCGTCTGACCATTCCCCTCGACCCCCGCGATGCCGAATATTTCGCCTCGTCTGACCTTGAGGGAAAGGTCCTTCACGACCTCCTTCCCCTCCCTGTCGAGTAGTGTCAGGTTGTCAATCGTGAAGACCTCATCCCCGGGGGTCATCGGTGACCTTTTGAGCTCGAATTCGACGGTTCGCCCTACCATCATCGTGGCGAGGGTTATCGGGGACGCCTCCGACTTGCTTATCCTTCCCGTGACTTTCCCCTGACGTAGGACTGTGATGCTGTCGCAGAAGTCCATCACTTCTCTGAGTTTGTGAGTGATGAAGATTACGCATTTCCCTTCCTCCTTCAGTTTCAGCAGGGACTTGAAGAGCTCTCCCGTCTCCTTGATGGTTAGAGAGGAGGTGGGTTCGTCGAGTATCAGGATATCGACGTTTCTGTAGAGCATTTTCAATATCTCCACCCTCTGCTGCGCACCGAGGGCGAGACTCTCGACAGGCGAGTCTAAGGTGACCTGCAAACCGACCCCCTTTGCCAAATCCGCGATGCTGGCTTTCGCTTCCTTCGCTCTCTCCCCCGTCGGGTTCAGGTCGGTCCCGAGCACGATGTTCTCGAAGGCGCTGAAGGGTCGGACGAGCGCAAAGTGCTGGTGCACCATCCCGATTCCAAGCCCGAGGGCATCGCTCGGTCGCTTCATGCGAACGAGGTTCCCCTTGATGTAGATTTCTCCCGAAGTAGGCTTAAGGATACCAGAGAGGATTTTTGAGAGGGTCGTCTTCCCAGCTCCATTTTCCCCCAAGAGCCCGTGTATCTCCCCTTTTGTGACCGAAAAATCCACTCCCGTCAACGCCTGAGTGCCGTCGGGGTAAGTTTTTGTCAGATTGGAGGTCTTGACCAGTTCTTTTGTGGGACTGGCCACGAGAACACCCTAAAAATGTAGTTCGGCGGAGCTATCCGTACCTGCTCCGCCACAATGTGATTGCGTTTTGTGTCAGGACCAGTGGGACGTGAACCTGCCCGCTCTTGATCTGGCTTACAACAGTGTTCACGTAGTCATACACCGCGCCACACTTCGCAGTGACAGCGTTTCTCATGCTCTGGATCTGGTTCGTGATGGCGGTCACGTTGTAGGTCTTTCCGTGGCTGACGGCGATTTGTATGAATGTGTTGACATCGTTGACTGTGCTGATTGCGACACCGCCGCTAGCCATGTTGAAGCTCAGGTCCGCGCCTGTGCTTTGTACGACGGAGCTGAACGACCCGTTCACGGCCAGCTTCGTGGCAGTCAGGACTGCCGTGTCGACCCGCTTCATCTGGCTCGCGAGGATGTATCCGGGGGCGATGTAATCCTGGTCCGAATCGACTCCGATCCCGAACGGTGGACCCATCGTCTGCCCAGGCGCGGCTACGGACTTTGCTGCGTCGAAGATGCCGTTCCCGGTCTTGCCCGCGACATTGTAAGACACTACTGCCCCGGCGGCGAATTCGTTCAGAGCTTCGGCCTTACCCTTTGCTGGGTCGTCGAATGTTCCGGTGTACTTGTAGAGGACGACATTTTTCACGGGCGCGTTGCCCAAGATTGTGTGGCCTAGTGTTGCCTGCGAGTAGTTCTCCGCCCAGCTGACGCCCCATTTGTACCCGATTTCGAAGGTCCAGAGTACTGGAATCTCTAGACCGAGAACGAGTCCCACCTTGTTTCCTCCCTGACCTGCCTTGCTGTAGCAGTCAGAGACGAACGCGGCAAGAACGCCCGCTGCGGCGCCCCCTTCATTCGTGTTGAAGGTAAGACCCAGCAGGTTCGGGACTCCCGGCACAACGTCGTCAACGATAGCGAATTTCTGGTTGGGGAAGGCCCGGGCAGTCTGGTTTACCGCGTCGCCCATCAGGAATCCGACCGCCACAATTAGAACGGGCGGAGGATTTAGAGACGCCAGCTGCCTGAGGTTGGGAAGATAGTCTGCGGACGTAGCACTCTGTAAGAAGTGTTCACAAGGACTCGGGTCATTCGGGCAGCCCAGGACCGTCTTCGCGGCGTTGTCGGCTCCCAAGGCCGCCATATCGTTGAAGCTGAGGTCGCCCCTCCCGCCGATGTCGAACACGACGCCAATCGTCTTCTGCGGAGTTGTCGAGACTTGTGCATAATAATAGTAGACCCCGCCGGCCGCGGCCACGATTACGATGACAACGACAGCGGCTACGGTTGTACTAACAGCCCTTCCTTTTTTCATAAGCAAGTTGACTTGCTCGATGACCCTCTCGCCTCTCCTTATATAACCGATTTTTTTGCGCGAACAAAATCTTAAGTCAAGCTGTTGGAGGGTGAGGGAAGAGGCCTGACTTGAAGGCTCTTGTCGCAGGATTTCTCACAATCGATACGATTCTCCTCCCCATTAGGACGATAACCTCAATCGGTGGCCCGCCCTCCTACGCGGGGCTCATCTGCTCAAGGTTTGGACTCGAGGTCTTCGCCCTCACAAGAATCGGGCTGGACTTCCCCGACGACCAGCTCGTTTGGCTTGCTCGGAATGGGATAAACCTCAGGGCGATAGACAAGTCGAGCAAGAAGACCACGCGTTTCCGGATAGAGGGAGATGGGGCATCGAGGAACATCTTCCTTCTTTCGCGTTGCGACGACCTATCCCTTGACCAGCTCCCCGACACGAAGTTTGACGCTTCGCTGATCAGCCCCATAGCCCACGAGATTTCTCCGGAACTTCTGAAGGCGATCGTCGATCGCTCGGATTTCACCTTCCTCGACCCGCAGGGCTTCGTAAGGACCTTCGACAGCCGCGGGCAAGCGTCGATTACGAGTCTGAAGGAGGCGGGTGTGGTGACATCGGTGGATGCCCTGAAGATGGACAGGGACGAGGCCTACGCGATAACGGGCAAGACGGAGGCGAGGGAGGCTCTCACGAAGCTGTCGTCTATGGGCGTTAGAAGGGCTCTCGTCACCCAAGGAGGAGAGATGTGTCACATCCTTGAGGGGAAGAAGATCTACGGTGTTCACGTGCCCAAGGTGAAGATAGTGGACAGCACGGGGGCTGGAGACATACTCGGCGGAACCCTCGTCGCGTCTTACCTTCGGTCTAGGGACTTCCTCTGGTCGGCATGCTTCGGGATAGCCGCCTCGTCCCTCTCCCTGAACCTGATCGCCCTCTCGAAGATAGACTTGCCGATCAGCGTCGACGAGCAGGCCAGGCGCCTCTACTCACTCGCGGCACCGGTCGCTTCTGTCTGACCTTCTCCAGCGTCTCCAACTCCTTATCTAGCTCTGCCTTAGAGGGACTCCCCCTCGTTTCGTATCTCGTCGCCTTCAGCGCGCCCGCGAGGTTGGCGCGTTTCGCGGCCTCAAGGATCGGGAAGTCTAGCAGGAGATAGCTTGCAAAGACCCCCAGGAAGGCATCGCCGCAACCGGTCGTGTTCACGACCTTTTTTCCGAGAGAGGCTACGTCGACTCCTTCGACCAGCGTCATCACCCCCTCTCCGGTGACGGCGCATCCTCTCTCCCCAAGGGTAGCCACGAGGGTCAGAGAGGGGTGGGTTGCCGTGACCATGCGCATTATCCCCTCCTCATTCACCTCGGCCCTGTCGGGGTAGAGGTTCCTAAGCTCAATCTGGTCCACGACGAGGTAGTGGGCATCCCGTAAGATCGGCTCGAGACTGCGCAGACCCTCCCGGGTTCTGACCGCGGGGCTGTAGACCACCGTCTCGCCTCTCCCCCTCGCCATCTCGACGGCCCTCCTCCCCACCTCAGTCGGCGCATCCATCACCACAATCATCTGAGGTTCTTCGATCGTGCGAAGAACCCCCGGCCTCTTCAGATGCTTCACGGTCATCCTCTCGTTCGCCCCGAAGTGTGTGTGAATCGTCTTCCTCCCGGCTCCGTCGACCTTCTCCTTACCGAGTATCCTCGCTGCCGCGACAGCAACATTTGCGCCCTTCCCCCCGGAGAACTCCTCGACGCGGTTCACTGGGACCTCCTCCCCCTGCTTCGCGAACCTGTCCTCGAAGATGCTTGTGTCCCAATTGATTGCGCCCAGGACGGTTAGAAGGTGATCTGTCCCCAACCCGCTCGTCGCAGAGCCTCTAAGAAGCGGAGAAAAGCCTTTGGTGCTAGTACGACTTCGCGAAGTTCGCGATCACGACGGCTTCCTTCCCGCAATAGACGCAGTGGGACTTCGTCTCTTTCTGGTCCATCGGGAGGTTGATTATCTTAGCACCCGTCTCCTCCTTCACTTTCGCCTCACAGTCCGGAGAGAGACACCAGGGGGCGCGGACTATGCCTCCATTCTTGAGCGAACTCTTGAGCTGGTCGTAGGTTTCCGCGGTGTAGGTGTGTTCTTTCAGGAAGGAGAGCGCCCGTTGGTAGAGGTCTTCCTGTATCTCCTTCAGCTCTCTCGCCACCTCTCTCGCCGCGATTGCCATCTTGACCTGCCGCTTCTTCCCGTTGTCCCTCCTTGCCAGGACTACCTGCCTCTTCACTAGGTCCCTCGGCCCGATCTCGACCCGGAGGGGGACGCCCTTCAGCTCCCACTCGTTGAACTTTCTCCCCGGCGTAAGATGGTCTCTGTCGTCGAGCTTCACCGAGGTCGTCTCCTCTAGACGGGCTCGGAGCCTCTCCGCCTGCTTCAGGACCCTCTCCCTCGACTCGTCGTCGAAAATCGGCACGATCACGACCTGAATGAAAGCCACTCGCGGAGGAACGATGAGTCCCTTGTCGTCACTGTGTGTCGCTAGCATGACGCCGATTTCACGGGTCGAGATCGCCCACGTATTCTGCCATGCGAACTGCTTCTCGCCTTTCCTGTCGACGAACGTGATCTCGAAGGCCTTCGAGAAGTTCTGGCCGTCGGAGTGGAAGTCGGGCCCCTGGATGGCCTTCCCATCGGGCATCAGATGCTCTATGGTGTAGCTCGCCGTTGCACCCGCGAATTTCTCCGCCTCGGTCTTCTTCCCGACGAGCCCCGGAAGTGCGAGATACTCCTCTGTGATCGTCCTGTAGATTGTGAGTATCTCGTCTCTCTCCGCCATCGCCTCCTCCTCCGTCGCGAATAGGGTGTGCCCCTCGTTCCAGAGAAATTCCCTAGAGCGAAGAAGCAGGGTGGGGTGCCTGAACTCCCACCTTACGACGTTGTTCCACTGATTGAGCTTCAAGGGCAAGTCCCTCCATGACCTCACCCACCTAGAGATGACCTCGTACATCAGCGTCTCCGAGGTGGGCCTTATCGCCAGCCTCTCCTCGAGTTTCGAGTCGCCGGCGTGGGTGACCCATGCGACTTCGGGGGAGAAGCCCTTCACGTGCTCCTGCTCCTTCTTTAGCAGCCCTTCAGGGATGAAGATCGGGAAGTAAGAGTTCTCGATTCCGATCTTCTTGAACTTCTTGTCTGTCTCCCGCCGGATTGTCTCCCAGATCGCGTACCCCGAGGGGCGGAAGACGATGCACCCGGAGACGGGGCTATAGTCTGCGAGCTCGGACTTCAGAATCACCTGGGTGTACCACTCGTCGAAATTCTCCGACTTTCTGACCGTAATCCCTTCTTGCTTGGCCTCTGGCACGCTTTCGTTCAACCTTGCGGGCGCTTATGAACGTATTCGCGGAGGATCTCCCCAACCTGCCGGAAGATCACGATTCTTCCTCGAGTGAGGAGGAGTTCCACAGCAGCGAGGAGGAGGTAGACTGCTGAGACCTCCAGGCGGATGGGGGGGATGAAGAACTGCACGAGGAAGAGTGCGAGGAGCGATATGGCTTCCCTCGACGAGAGCTGGAGGTCGAGGAGACAGACAACACCGTAGATCGACTGCGACGCAGTCAGAACGAGTTCGCTCAGCTGAAGCTGGGTCAGCGCGATGCTCTGGAATCGGGCTAGGGCGACGTTGTATACTATCGGAATGGTTCCAACGAGCAGAGTCCACTGGTTGAGCTTCGACGAAATCAGGTTCCCCATCGCGAGGGAACCACGATTCGACCGTCCGGCCCAATAGAGGACCGTTACGGTTTCGGGGAACTCAGTGAGGAATGGTGCGAGCCACTGAATCAATAGGTACTGGCTGATCCCCAGGGCGCCCCCTATCTCGATCAGACCGCCAACGAAGGGCTGGGCGCCGAGGATGGTCACCAACCCACCCACCGCGACGAACGAGATGATCACGCCATACCTCCGACTCGGTCGCATTCTCCCTACGGCGAGCGCGACTCCGCTCATCTCCTCGAGTCGCTCCTTCGCGAGCGGCGGGATTCTTGCGGCGATGTAGACGTACGAGGCGAAGACCGAGATCAGGGCGGCAGCGTCCAGTATGTCGAGCGTTCCCTTGACGACTATCAAGAAGGAGTAGAGTGTCGAGATTCCTAGGAAGAGCACTTCGAGCGCTTGCGCCCGGTCAAGCTGGAGATAGCTCCCGGCCTTCGGGTTCTTTCCCCTGGAAGCGAGGTAGGAGACAAAGAAGACAACTGGCCATCCCGCCCCGAGGAGGAGCCGGTTTGCGCCCGTCATGCTCGCGGTCGCGAAGTGGAGCTGAGTCGGGTCGGAGGCGCCGTTGTAAGCTAGAGCGGCGTCGATGGAGTACTCAGGCAGGACTTGAAGTGTGGCTAGAACCGCGAGAGCGAGGACCTGAGAAACGACGAACTGCAGCGACTCGGTCCCCCAGGCCAGCTCGAAGCTCGCCGCCGCCATTCCGAGGCCCGTGACAACCACAACGATGAGCGCGGAATCCCTGCCAAACCCGAAGA
>VBPK01000241.1 GCA_005877225.1 Nitrososphaerota archaeon | reverse complement strand
TCCTTGCAGCGTAAAAGTAGTCGTTCCGCTCTGGGGAACTACAACGTTTCTCGCAAAAGTGCCGATGTTGGCGCCTTGAACGTAACGCGTGGCGTAGTCATCGACGGTTACGCTGTAGCGGTGACCGACGACACCGCCGACTGTCTGAGGGGTGTAGGTGCCCCCGGTTGAAGTGCCAGCGGTATTGTCCTTGACCTCCTGTATGTAGAATCCGTTGACCGGCTTATTTTTACTGTCGGCCGTGGAGATCGATAGAGTCGCTGTTGTGCCGGTGGCGGTGGTCGTAGTCATGGTCCTAGAGGTCGTCGAGGTGGTCGTCGAGGTGGTCGTCGAGGTGGTCGTCGAGGTGGTCGTCGAGGTGGTCGTCGAGGTGGTCGTTGTTATTGGCGAGGTGGTCGTTGTTGTTGTGGTCTTCGAGGTGGTTGTCGTCGTGCTGGTGCTCGTGCTGGTGCTGGTGGCAAGAAGCGCCTCGGTAAAGACAAGATTCGTGTCTCCTTGCAGCGTAAAAGTCGTCGTCCAGCTCTGGGGAACTACAACGTTTCTCGCAAAAGTGCCGATGTTGGCGCCTTGAACGTAACGCGTGGCGTAGTCATCGACGGTTACGCTGTAGCTGTGACCGACGACAGCGCCGACTGTCTGAGGGGTGTACGTGCCCCCGGTTGAAGTGCCAGCGGTATTGTCCTTGACCTCCTGTATGTAGAATCCGTTGACCGGCTGATTGGTACTGTCGACCGTGGAGATCGATAGAGTTGCCGTTCTGCCGGTGGTCGTGGTCGTGGAGGTCGTCGCGGATGTTGAGGTAGAGCTCTGCGGTCCTGCATCGAGGGCGGCCACCTCATTCATGAAGTAGGAGGGAAGCGTGTCCCAAGGATTGGAAAGGCCGTCATTCGTGATGTACATCCACTGGACATAGGTAGAGGTGCTCGTCTCGAAGGAGGTGTCGAGCGAGGGGACGGAGTACGCCAGAAAGCCGAAATTCGATTTACTGTAGGAGGGGTAGAAAGTGGCGAAAGCGGGGTAGGAGAGGCTCGGCGTGCCAGCGCTCTCGTAGATGATGATAGAGTCGAGGGTCCCAACGTAGCTCTTCAGGGTCGTGGTCCCGGGATTGCCCATCGTGTAAGTCATTCCCAGGGACTTCACGTAGGTGTTGAGGGTCGAGTAGTAGTTCTCGTTGCCCTGATTGTTAGCCATCTCGTCGAAGAATATCCCGTTTACCGAATACCAGTTCTTGTATCGACTGATTTGCGCGTCCAAGTCGGACATCCCATGCGATGCGTAGCCGGTCGCCACATATCCAATCACGATGATGCCAGCTGCCTGGAAGTTCTTCACACCCTGCACATAGTTCGAGTCTGAGGACCCTCCCGGCCCGTCGCTCGGGTTGATTATTGCGATTATCGGGACGTTGGGGTGAGCTTTCTTGGCCTGCAGGCTGGCGGACCAGCTGCCATCCGTGGGGTAAGTGTAGAGCGGGATGACTATCCCCGAGTTGCTCGTCGCCGCGAAGCTCGTCCTCGTCGCTGCAGCTCCGACCAAGCCAAGCAGGAGGACGGTGGCTACCGCGATGGAGGCTGACCTACTAGAGGAATGCTCTATAAGATTCATCTGAAGGCTTAATACTTGGAAATCGTATAAAAGAAAGGTGGACACATCATATGTATGCAAGTTCCCTTTTCGACAATAATTGGTCACACATCATATGTATGCAAGTTCCCTTTTCGACAATAATTGGTCAATGGCGCGAATTCCCATCAAACCGTGGCAGCGCCCAAGAGGGCCACGCCTTGGTAAGACAGATAAGGTTAGGGCGAGACCACGACCCGGCAGTTGCGCCGCAGAACAGTCCTTGTTACCGCCGCGGGTACAGTGGTCGCGCAAGGTGTCGTAAAGTGTCTAAAGCTCGCGAACTCTGTCAGAGGCAAGCCTGAGAGTTACAGGATTCTCACCGCAGATATGAGCCCGCTCGCGGCAGGACTTTACCGAAGCGACCTTGGTGTCATCGTCCCGAAAGCTGACGCCGAGGGGTACGCGGAGGCGATCGTCAAACTCTGCAGGGAGGAGACTGTCGAGGCCTTGTTCGTGGGAGCGGACGAGGAGCTGCATCCGATAGCCGCTGCTCGGGAGAGGATCGAAAAAGAATCAGGGGCCGTCGTCGTCAGCAATCCGATGACAGTGCTGAAGACGGGGACTGACAAGTGGAAGACGTTCGAATTTCTGAAGAAGAACAGGCTCCCCTCCGCGGACTCGGCGCTCCCCGAAAACAAGGAGGAGTTCGCCCGGAGGTCGGGCTTTCCCTTGGTCGCCAAACCGAGGGAGGGGCAGAGTTTACGACCGGCGTCACCGTGGAGAAGGGGGGAGGGTACGTGATGTCTTCGATTGCGATGAAGAGGACCTTGAAGGGAGGGCAGACCTACAAGGCGTTCGTCGACGAATTCAAGGAGATACGGGAATCCGCAAAGACGGTCGCGCTGAAGCTCGGCTGCCGAGGGCCGGTCAACATCCAGGCGAAGCTGGTAGATGAAGTGCCGAAGGTCTTCGAGATCAACCCCAGGATTTCAGCCTCCTGCCCCATCCGGGCCGTCGCCGGGGTAAACGAACCGGATATCCTCTTCAAGAATTTCGTCCTGGGGGAGAAGATAAGCGTGGAGGAGTACAGAAGGATGGTCTGCATGAGGTACTGGAACGAGGTTTACGTCCCCTACTCGTCCTATGAAAGGACGGCGAGTCGCGGTAGGACGGACGGAAAAAAGGACTCGCTCGTCCCCGCCTACTTCTGAGCCTCTTCTTCCTTCAAACGAAGCGGGAGAAGAAGAGACTCGCAGGTCTCTTCAGAAAATTCCCGACCGCGAGGAAGGAGAGTGTGGCGACCGAGACGCTCGCTACCAGGTAGGCATAGATTATCTTCTCGAAACCGAGCTGGGCGAAGATGAGCCCGCTCCCTCCGAGAATCGAGACTCCAAGGATAGCCGTGATGGCGAGCCACCTGGGTCTGTTGAAGACCATGATGAACAGGCTGTTGCCGAGGTAGAGTGAGAGAAAGACGTTCGAGATCGCGGCGACGCGAAGGATCCCGACGCTCACTTCTGAACCTACCAGAGTCGGAGTCAGGGTCGGCCCCAGTGTAATAATGGCGAGGGCGGCAGCTCCGGCGAGGCCGAGCGAGGCGAGCTGTAAGACCGCGTATCGCTTCCGCATGGCGCGGTCGACGGAATGAACCTCAGTAACCTTTAGCTCGAGCGAGAGGTTTGATAGTTGCTCGAAGATCGGGGTGATGATTACATACTGGAGTAGCCCCACTGGGAACAGGATGAACATCGCCAGGTCCGCCCCGATGTGGTAGGCGGTGTTGAAGAGGAGCGGTAGCCCGACACCATCCAAACCGCGAAGTGGATTGAAAGCCCAAGACAGTATTCTGTCGCCGAAGAGCAACGCAAAGAAGAAGGTTCCGAAGAGAAAGTAGGGTAGTGTCTCCCAGAATTGCACAGCGAAGCGTGGCCGTATTGTCTTCCTGCTTACCGATATGGAACGGAAGAAATGCGGTATGTTGCCCGCCGCCACTGCTTCCCGCTGCAGCAGAACCCTTCGGCTGTAATGCGCACCAGTCGCCGCTAGGAGAACAGACGTCACACTCAGAGATGCTAGGTATCTGATGGTCGTGTCGGGAATCAAGGGAGCAGCGGCGAAGTAGACTAGGAGAAGCGAGGCAAACCCGAGGCTGTAACAGAGAACCACCAGTCCGATCCTTCTGACTGTGTAGAGTGTCATGAAGCAGACACGGGGGACCGCCATCCCGGCTGTGGCCAGCGCTGCGATCACGAAGAGTTGCTGGGGAACGCCCAAAACGCCAGAGAGCCCGTACAGAAGGACTAGGCAGGTCGCGAGTATGGCGCCGAGCGCGTAATAGCTCCTTTTCAGGATTCTTCTAGATTCGGAGGTGTTGCCCTGGTTGTAAGCAAACATCAAGGTTCTGCTATACGTCTGCGTGTGCCCTTCGGTTATCAGGGCACCGAAGAAGACGCCAATCGCGTTGGCAGTGACCACCGGCAGCGGGAGGATCCAGGTTAGCCACAGGGAGAAACCGAAGGTGTACAAGAGCCCGAGAGTGGCGAGTCCCGGAAAGGCGAAGCCCAAGCTCTCGAGGAGCCGCCGTTTCACGCTGGCTATGGGAACGAGAAAGGGGCTCTTCAGCTCCTCCCCCCCGGCTGGGAGGTTTTCGAAGAAGTCGACGTAGTCGTAGACCTTCCTTGCGAGCTCGCGCAAGTCGGAGTATCCGTTCTCGAAGGCTGTCCTGTCGCTGTAGCCCAGAACTTCAAGGAA
>VBPK01000240.1 GCA_005877225.1 Nitrososphaerota archaeon | reverse complement strand
GAGAGATGCGATCTTCGAGCACTGTCTGCCAGCTCACAGGGGAGAGGAGGTCTCGAAGGGCGTGATTGATGGCCCCAACTCCGTCGTCTGGGATGAAGCCGAGAACCGACTCCACACGACGAAGGCGCTTCTCTGCTTCCTTATGCTCGGGAAGGCCGGTGCGGCGTCTCTGCTCAGAGGTCGTTGAACTTCTCAGAGTGCTTCCTGCCACTCACGCATCAAAGGCTTGACCTGGAAGTTCGGAATCCGAAATTAGTCCGTCTGAGAAGCCGGGCTTCAGTCACCCTTGAAGAGGTAGCGCCCCAGGTCTATCTTTCCCTTGGTGATTTTTACACCTTCCCTTCTTAGGAGCGCCGCCTTGCGTCCCACCCCCTCCCTCCCTCCGTATCCTCCAAGTTGACCGTCCGACATCACAACTCTGTGGCACGGGACGACTATCGGGTGGGGATTGGCCCGGAGTATCGAGCCAATGGCTCGACTAGCCTTCGGTACCTTGAGCTCCCTCGCCAACGTCCCGTAGGTTGAAACCTTCCCCTCGGGGATCTGCGACACCAATCGATATACCGCCTCTGAGAGAGGTTCATTCTTCAGACTCGGACAGCCTCCAACCCGTACTGCCTTACGAGACTCACGATTTTATCCTTTTCAGGGCCCAGACCCTTCCAGTCGAGGAGAGCGTATCTGGGGAGCTTGGTGGATTTCTGAAGTATCTGGCCGAAGAGCGCCGAGTCGAACTCTTGAAGCGCATACTTGGGAACAATCGCGGCGAAGGCGAATTCGTCTTCGAGCAGAAGCTTGTTGAACTTCTCTGGATAGTGTGTCCCGCCGAAACCGACCGCGACCTTATCCCAGCTCCGTGGCTCGCGCAGGCTCTGTAGTAGAGCAACGGCGACCGCTTTCGCCGCATCCCTGTCGTTCCAGTTCTTCTC
>VBPK01000178.1 GCA_005877225.1 Nitrososphaerota archaeon | reverse complement strand
AGGATGGAGGACTGCACGCTCGTGCCAATCAGAGCCATAAGAGAGGAAGATTACGACGGATACGTGTACAACATGGAGGTGAGTGGAGAGCACTCGTACTCCGCCAGCTTCGTAGCCGTCAGCAATTGCCAAAATTATGACATAAGTCAACGCAGAAAAATAGAAGGAATTGATGCAACACCTGAACAGGTGGCTACCATGGCTACCTCCCATGGATGCGAGGGAATGGCCTACACCTACAACCAGCCCACGATCTTCATGGAATACGCGCGGGATATCGGAAGGATCGCCCGTGAGAAGGGGATCTTCAACATCTTCGTCTCAAACGGCTTCGATACGCCTGAGACGGTAGCGCTGATGAAGGATTTCCTCGACTGCATAACCGTCGACTTCAAGGGTAGCGGGGAGACAGGTTTCGTCAGAAGGTACATCGGTATTCCAAATGCGGACCCGATCTTCCAGACCCTTCTCGAGGTCAAGAACAAGACGAATGTTCACATCGAGATTACTGACCTCGTAGTGCCCCAGGTCGGGGATAACCTCGAATCGGCCACGAGACTCAGCAAGTGGGTCTACGACAACCTCGGCCCTGACATGCCGATTCATTTTCTGAGATGGCACCCCGACTACAAGATGATGGACCTTCCGCTGACGCCCATCGAGACGCTCGAGAAGCACTACGAGATAGCGAAGAATGCGGGGCTGAAGTACGTCTACATCGGGAACGTCCCGGGCCACCCGGCCGAGTCCACCTACTGCCCCGGTTGCTCCAAGGTCCTGATCAAGAGGTTCGGCTACGACATCCTGGAGTACAACCTCGACAAGAACAACAGATGCAGGTTCTGCGGCTACAAGACGCCGATCGTCGGTCCCTTGAGCAAATCGTTCAGGGACGACAGGTTCATCCCTGTCATCAACTAGCCCCGAAGCTTCTCCTCCACGAACTTCTCCGCGTCCATGAGGGCCTTGACGCCGTCCCCCGCGGCAGTGACGGCCTGTCTGTACCTGTAGTCGTGGGCGTCTCCGGCCACGAAGACTCCGGGGACGCTCGTCTCCGTCCCGTTCCTCGTGACGACGTACCCCATCGGGTCGAGCTCGACCTCCCCAGCGAAGACCTTGGTGTTCGGATCGTAGCCTATCGAGACGAAGAGGCCGTCGACCTCGAGGATGCTCTCCTTTCCCGTCTTGATATTCCTTATCTTCACCCCCTCGACCCTGCTCGAGCCGAGGACCTCCTCAACGACAGAGTCCCAGATGAAGCTGATCTTCGGGTTCGAGAAAGCGGCCTTCTGCAGAGCCTTGCTCGCGCGGAGCTTGTCCCGCCTGTGTATGACCCGGACGCTCGTGGCGAACTTCGTCAGGAAGGTCGCCTCCTCCATCGCCGTGTCCCCTCCACCGACGACCGCGACCTTCTTCCCCCTGAAGAAGAAACCGTCGCAGACGGCGCAGTTGGAGACACCCTTCCCCATCAGCCTCATCTCGGAGTCGAGATTCAGCCGCTTCGGGTCGGCCCCCGTCGCAATCACGACCGAGAGCGTCTTGACGGTCTGGGTTGGGGTGGTCACCTCGAATGGGTAGCGCTTGAAGTTGACCCTCACGACGTCGTCCTGCACCAGCTTTGCGCCGACCCTCTCCGCCTGCGCCTTCATACGCTCCATCAGCTCGGGTCCGAGAATAGGCTCCGGGAAGCCGGGAAAGTTCTCGACGTCGCTCGTGATCATGAGTTGTCCGCCGTACTTCGTCCCCATGAAGAGGAGAGGCTCCATGTCGGCTCTCGCACCGTACACGGCGGCGGTGAGCCCGGCGGGGCCGGAGCCGATGATGACAAGTTTGTTGACGCCGTCTTTCATGACAATCTGACGCTTTTCAGGCTGATAAGTTTTACCGGACCAGGCGAGGAAGCCCACTGCTTGAGGCGAGGTCGCGGGAGGAAGTCACAGCATCTTCGCCTCTCGCTGGGTGAGGTTCAGCTGGTCGGAGAGCTGGTTCAAGGCCGCCTCCAGCCTCTTCCGGTAGCTGGGGAGTAACTTCTCGAATGTCTCCTGCCTCATTCGCCTCGTGTAATACTGCTCATAGAGGTTCAAGATGTCTCTTGTCGCCCTATCCACCTCCCTCTCCACGTCGTGGATGCGAGTCAATTGCTCGGAGAACCGCTGAGCCGTCGATCTCTGCTTCGCGTCGTTCAACCTCTGCAGCGCCCTTGACCTGAACGTGTCCACTCGGATCCTGAGATCGACGAAGTAGGCCTTGTTCAGGTTGTTGGGGTCCTCCTTCGGAACCTCCCGCAGCATCGTGTTCACGAGGTCCACCTTCTCCTCGAAGGCTTTGATCATGGCTGGGATGTCACCGGTGATGCGTCCCCCCTCCTTCTCCTCCCCTTCCGCCTCCTCCCCCTCCTGCCTCTCTATGGAGACGAAGAATGCGACGAGCGCCGCAACAAATATCACCGAGGCCGTTGGGATCGCCCTATCGGAGGCCCACCCCAGGGTGAGGCTGTAGGCGAAGGTCTGCTCCCCGGACGTGATGGGCGTCGCGTTCTGAACAACCCTCGACTGCGCTTGGGTCGCTCTGAGACCGTTGGGGAGGGACATGGAGAGCGTGAAGGTGTCGACCGGGGCCGCGATGGGTGGCGTCAGAGGAAGGTCAACCCGGACGCTCCCCCCCGAGACTGTGTAGAACTTCGCAGGCAGGGCGTAGACAACCGTCAGTGTGAAGTTTCTACCCGACGGGATCGCGACGAAGGGGCTCCTCGTCAGTTCAATCAAGCCGTTCGAGAGGGCCAGAGAAGTCGGATTCAGCAGCGGGGGGGACATCGAGGGGATGACCGTAACCCTAGTGGAACTGTTCAGCGTCGCAAGGTGGAGCGAACCGAGGTCGGAGCTCCCTGTGTTCTTGAGTGTGATTGAGTCCTGCACCTGCGGTGAGCCGTTCGAAGCCGCCGTCACAATCCTGCTCGCGCTGTACACGTGTATCGGATGGAAGTCCATGCTCGCGCTCGATTGCAGTGTTCCGAGAAGGGCGTGGGCGTTAGCGGGACTGAAGCCGTTGAAGGTTCTCTTGTAGGTCGTCCCGCTGCTCAAACTCTGGTTGGAGGTCCAACCTTGTGGGAGGGGCGAGATGAAGGTAGAAGCCGGCATCCGGATCAGTGCGTTGAATGTGTTCACCTGTAGGTTCAGTGACGGGTACTCGAGGACGATTATGCCCGCGCTGGAGTTGGTCGTAACCGAGATATCCATAATCACGGCCTTCAGCGAGAAACTGCTCACGGCCTTTGGTTGAAGGGTATTCTGAGAGCTGATGCTGAAAAGAAGCCCAATGGAATTCGTCGTGGTGGTGAGGCTGTACCCCTCTCCGACGAGCGAGTAATTCCCGACGAGCCGTGAAGAGATGTTTTGGGGGACTCCCAACTGCAGCGTCGGTACCTGGACCGGGGATGACCCGCTATTGTTGTACTTGACCGTCTCGTTCATCACGGCATAGCCGTACCTGTTCACTATGTACTGGTTTGTCACAGTGACGACGGGTTCTCCCTGGGACTGCGCACCGACCCCGTACGGGAGCGCAACAAGCACCAGAATCAAGATCGCCGCCGGCAAAAAAACTCCTCTCATTGAATGCGCAAGAGCGGCTGCTATGCTTATTTTAATCGTTTTGCGGCGTGCGAGGAGGAAGAGGATGATGACGAAGAAGAACGAACCGTTGACTGGGTCCCACCCGCTCTTGCCCAACCTCGACCAGGAGATAATTGAGGAGATGCTTCTCAGGATTGGGGCGAGCTCGGTCGAGGAGCTCTTCTCAGACATACCTTCCGATATTCGTCTGAAGAGGGGGCTTCGCCTTCCTGAGGGGCAGTCGGAGTCGGTGGTGAGGAGGGACCTTCAGTCCCGACTCGCCTCAAACAAGACACCTCCGAACTCGCTCTGTTTCCTGGGAGGCGGGGTCTGGCCGCACTACATCCCCGCCGCGGTCGAATCCGTCGTTTCGAGGCAGGAGTTCTACACGAGCTACACCCCCTACCAGCCAGAGATCAGTCAGGGAATGCTCCAGGCCCTCTTCGAGTATCAGAGTCTGATGTGCGACCTCCTCAGAATGGAGGCGTGCAACAGCTCGATGTACGACTGGGCATCGGCTGCCGGTGAGGCTACCCGCATGGCTGCGAAGGTGACGGGGAGGAGGCGGTTCCTGCTCTGCGGCGACATCGGGCCCACTAGGCTAGAGGTCATCAAGGCGTACGTGAGCCCCATGGACCTTGAGCTGGAAGCTCTCCCCTTCGACGGCCGGTCTGGCGCCACGGACTTCTCCGCTCTGAGTTCGCGAATAACCTCCGAGGTGGCGGGAGTCTACCTCGAGAACCCTAACTACTTCGGCGTTCTCGAGGAGGGGCTGCTCGACCTCTCTACCCGGCTGCACGAGAGGGGCGGACTTCTCGTGGTGGGGGTAGACCCCCTTTCGCTCTCGATCGTCAAGCCTCCAGGGGAGTACGGAGCAGACATCGTTGTGGGCGAGGGGCAGCCACTCGGGATTCCGATGAACTATGGCGGCCCCCACCTGGGGATCTTCGCGGTGAGGGACCTCGGGCTCGCCCGCAGCATGCCCGGCAGGCTGATAGGGATGACGACCGAGAAAGACTCTGAGCAGAAGGCCTTCTCGATGGTCCTCCAGACCCGAGAGCAGCACATCAGACGCGAGGGGGCGACTTCGAACATCTGCACCAACCAATCGCTGATGGCCGTCGCGGCATCCTGCTATCTCGCGATGCTGGGGAAGACGGGCTTGAGACGCCTCGGGGAGGTGATAATATCGAACTCTCACTACGCGGCGAAGCGCCTCTCGAGAGTCGACGGAGTTACCTCACCCCTCTTCAAGGGACCCTTCTTCAAGGAGTTCGCGGTGGGCTACGAAGGGGCCCGCGCGGTCAGCGTCTACAGGAGGATGGCCCGCAGGGGGGTTCTTGGTGGATACCCCCTCGACCGCGGTTTCAGGCTGGGGCGCGAGGCAGGGCTCTTCTGCGTGACAGAGGTGCACACACACGCCGACATCGAACGCTTGGCGGCGGCACTCGAGGAGGCGGTTAGGCGCTGAAGTTCAGGCAGGCATTCTGGGACGAACCACTCCTGAAGGAGCTGAGCAGGAAGGGTAGGGTCGGGTATCTTCCGCCCCTCGACCCCAAGATAAAGAAGTCCGTCGGCCCTCCTTCATCCTACATCCCCCGTGAGCTCAGGCGGGAGGAGGACGGCGACGACGACCTGAATCTCCCCGAGGTCTCGGAGTTACAGGTCCTGAGGCACTACAATCGCCTTTCGCAGATGAACTACTCAGTGGAGCTCGGAATGTATCCTCTGGGGAGCTGCACGATGAAGTACAACCCGAAGGTCTCTGAGCTGATCGCCTCCTCGGACGGGATGCGGCATGCTCACCCCCTCCAGCCTGAGGAGACCGTGCAGGGACTCCTCTCCGTCCTCCACGAGCTGGGGGAGATGCTCTCGGAGATCACGGGGATGCACCGCTTCTCCCTCAGCACCGCGGCGGGTGCCCAGGGCGAGTTTGCCGGCGTCCTCATGATCAGGAAGTATCTCAGAGAGCAGCACCTCACAAATAAGGATGAGATACTCGTCCCCGATTCGGCTCACGGGACAAACCCGGCGAGCGCCGCGATGGGCGGCTTCAAGGTCGTCAAGGTGCCATCGGAAGAGTCGGGGCTGGTGAGCGCGAAGGCGGTGAAGGAGCTGACCTCCGAGAGTACCGCGGGGATGATGTTCACGGTTCCAAACACCCTCGGCCTCTTTGAGGGGGAGGTCGTCGAGATATCGAAGGCGGTCCACGACGCCGGAGGCCTGATGTATTATGACGGGGCGAACATGAACGCTCTCCTCGGCAAGACGAGGCCCGGCGATATGGGTTTCGACATCGTTCACCTGAACCTTCACAAGACATTCGCGACGCCTCACGGCGGAGGAGGGCCCGGTGCCGGCCCGGTCGGCGCGACGAAACGGCTGGCCGAGTATCTCCCGGTCCCAGTCGTTTCGAAACAGAAGTCCGGTTACTGCCTCGATTATGACCTCAAGCAGACCGTAGGGCGTCTGAAGGGCTTCGTCGGCAACTCGGCTGTCCTCCTCCGTGCTTACGCGTACATCAGGCTCCTCGGAGCGGACGGACTCGCGAACGTCTCCTCTCTTGCAGTCCTCGCCGCGAACTATCTATGGAGGCTCCTCGACAGCGAGGCGTACCCCGTCACCCACGGGAGGAGTCTGAGAAGAAAGCATGAGACGGTGGTCTCAGTCCGGAGTGGCCTCCCCGGGGGAGCGATGCAGACCGCGAAAGCACTCCTCGATTACGGGATGCACGCCCCGACCGTATACTTCCCCTTGATCGTGAGCGAGGCCCTGATGGTCGAACCGACAGAATCGGAGCCCGTCGAGTTTCTCGACGAGTACGCTTCGGCGTTGAATCAGATTTCCCGGGAGCTCAAGGAGGGGAGATTGGGGAACGTGCCAAGAAACACGAGCGTGGGGAGGGTCGACGAGGTGAAGGCTTCACACCCGACTACCCTGAAGGTGAGATGGTGACGCGTAAAAGGTCATATAACCTAAAGGAGGCTCTCGTGACAACTTGCAGAACGACCTCACGAAAAGCGTAACGGAGAAGCTGGACCAACTCGTGGAGGAGGAGACTTCCAGAAAGTTCGGAGAGCTGAACATAATCAACGACGTATCGGTCGTGGGAGACGGCACACTCAGGATAAGGTTCTCACCGCTCTCGCCCTACAGTCCCATCGCGGTCGATACCGGAAGAGAGATCAGAAAGGCTGCCCTCGCAGTCAACGGTGTCAAGCGCGTGACGGTGGAGTGCACGGGGCACATGATGGACGACCTCGTCAACAGATTGGTGAACAGGGAAGAAAAATCACCGAAGTGAAATCTTTTTCACCGTCTTCGCCTTCGTGAAGTCAACATTCTGTAAACCAAAGGTTTATTTTTGTGGTTGTAGTGGTTGTAAATCTACTCCTTTGCAACGGGGCTGCACCCGCCCATGTCCGATCAAAATCCTGACTCAGTCGTCGCCGTCGGAGTGGGATCCGCGGGCTGCAGGATCGTCTCCCTACTAAGCAAGCACTCGCTCCTCATCGACAGGTTTGCGTACATCTCCTGCGACAAGAACGATTTCGAGTTCGTCGGAGCGGGTAAGAAGGTCTTGATCGATTGTCCAGTAGAGCAGAAGCTGACGCCCTCGATCGTCAGGGGCCTCTCGATCACCGTCCGCCACACCATACTGAACGCGGTGCGCGGGGCGAGGGTGGTCTTCGTCGTGGCAGGACTCGGAGGAGCGACAGGCACCGGGCTCGCTCCCCTAGTTGCGGAGATGGCTCAGAAGTCATGGGCTACGGTGGTGGGTGTGGCCGTGATGCCCTTCGATTTCGAGAAGAGGCTGCGCTTCTATGCGGGCGTCTCTCTGAGGAGGCTGAGGGCAGCCACGAGTGGCGTGATTGTGATAGACAACGATACTCTGATGAAGTCATCCCGTGAGGGCGCCACGCTCAAGGAGATCTACCAGCTGGCGAACGGCGAGGCAGTCACGGTGCTGGCATCCCTCCTCTCGAAGTCTTCGGAGACGTCTCTCCCGGTGGGCCTCAACAAGGTTCTTGGCACAGTCCTACAGGACGGCTACTCCCTTCTCGCGGTCTCCCGCTCGGGCTCGATAGACAAGACGGAAGAAGCGCTCGCGGGCGCTATCATCTCGATCAGCAGGGTAGCGGAAGCGAAGGAGGTGAGCCACGCTGTCCTCTTCCTTACCGGCGACTCCTCTCTCTCTGCGAGCCATGTGGGTTTGGCGGTGAAGCGCCTCGGCTCGGTGATGAACGAAGCCGACGTCGAGTACGGCGTCAACTACGCGGGCACCTCCCAGTTGCAGGTGAGCCTGCTCGCCTCGGGGTTCAAATCGACGAAGTACGACGAGTACGACCCGCTTTCGAAGGTCTTCCGCGGGAAGGACGTGATCGACGACTCGATGGAGTACGCCCTCCCCCAGGGGCTGGAAGCCCTCCAGTCATGCGACTGAATTCTCCGCGCCGCCACTGGGCAGGGCCTCCTTCCGTCTCGATATCTCCGCCTCCTCGACCTTTCTGAAGAGCGGCTTCGGCTCGCGGATCCTCTGAGCGGATTTCACGTTCAAGGTCTTCGCTGCCTCCCACCCGTACTTCGCGATGGGTCTGTTGAATCCGAGTTGACGCCAGGCCTCCTCACTGCTCGAGGGGAGGAAGGGGTGAAGGAGGATGGAGAGGCTCGCAACGAAGTTGCAAGAATAGTGAATCGTCCGCGGCTCGTCACTCTTTCCCTCCCACGGTGCACCGTGCTGGAAGTACTGGTTGCACTTCGACGAGAACTCAAGGACCGACTTCAGCGCACGGTCGTAGTGTCCATCCTCGACGAGGGAGGCCGTCTCGGTCGTGGTCCGATTCAGGCTGGTCAGCATCGACCTCTCCTCCCTCCCGGGCGCACCCCCCGCCGGGACGACGTGACCGTGCTTGTTCTTCACGAAGACCAGCGCCCGGTAGACGAAGTTGCCGACGTTCGCGACGAGCTCGTTGTTAATCTTCTCCCTAAACTCGTCCCAGTCGAAGTTCAGGTCCGTCTGGGCGTAGGGCGTTATCCTCGTCAGGTAGAACCTGAGGTAGTCCGCGGGATACCACTGTACGAAGTCCCTCACGTTTATCACCCAGTTCCTGCTCTTGGAGATCTTCTTCCCCTGAATCAGGAGATACCCCCTCGTTGGGATGAAGTCTGGTAGCTTGTACTGCCCCTCCCCGATCCTCATGCTGGGCAGGAATAGGTAGTGGTGGTAGACGATGTCCTTCCCGATGAAGTGGTAGATCTTCGAGCCGTTCCAGTATCTCACACCAGCCTTTCCAGATTTCTTGGCCTGCTTCAAGGAGGAGGTGATGTAGCAGAGGTGGTTGTCGAACCACCCGTAGAGGACCTTCCCCTTCGCTTCCTCGAGTGGGATCGGCACCCCCCAGTCGATGTCTCTCGAGATATCCCAGTCCTGCAGCCCGTCCTTGATCCAGTTCAGGACGTAGTTCCTGGGCTCCGGCTGAAGGTTCTTGTTCGACCTCAGCCACTTCTCGAGCTTCACCGCAAAGGCGGAGAGCTTGAAGAAGTAGTGTGTGCTCTTCTTGAAGATGGGCGGCCGCCCGCAGATGGCGCAGTGAGGCTCGAGAATCTGGGTCGGGCCGAATGTCCTCCCGCAGTTCTCGCATCCGTCGGAGTACTGGTCTTTTGTGCCGCAGTAGGGGCAGGTTCCCTTCACGTACCTGTCGGGGAGGAACTTCCTGTCGTACTCGCAGTAGAACTGGTCGACGTCGGCGACGTAAACGTATCCGTTTTCATTGAGTTTCGTGAAAAAGTACTGCACGAACTTCACGTTCTCCGCCGAGCTGGTCTGGTCGAAGATGTCGTACTCGATCCCGAGCGAGCCCAGGTCCTCCTTGAACCTCTTGTTTCTCTCGGCGACGTAGTCGATTGGCTTCACACCTTCCTGCTCAGCGGCGATGAGGATTGGGGTTCCGTAGTCGTCCGAGGCGCAGATTTGCACTGCCCTCCTCCCAGTCAGCTTGAGGTACCTGTAGAGGATGTCCGCGGGGAGGTAGGTGCTCGTGATGTGCCCGAGGTGGAGGTCCGCATTAGCGTAAGGTAACGCCGCAGTAATTATCGTGTTACCTTTCTTTTTGAGTTTCCTGACCACCTTGCTCTAATTACTGACTTTCCGATTATAAACCTTGTTGCACCACGATTCCGTTAACTTATCTGCACGGTCGAAGTCTGTTGTGGCAGTGTGGAATCAATTTATGCAAAAAGGAACATTACCTTTGGTGTAGAGAGTGAGGAAGTGCCACGTCTCTTGCGAAATCAGCCAAGTGCCGCTTGTCGTGGAATATCTGTATGTGTCCTGAGCCGAAACTGTTGAAGTGAAGTTACCAACAAGTCCTTGTCCCACTAGCCCAAGGGTCGAGTTTATCATCACCGAGCCAATAGTGGCGGTCACTACCGTCCGAGTCACGTTCCCAACGACCAATGCCTGACCATAAGCGCCAAAGAAAATGTTTAGGAGTTGAGTAAGGTTCCCATTACCGGTAACAGTATATATTCCACTTAAGCAAAGAATCTGCTCCCAAGTGACACTGGCATTCGTTTCGTATTGAGGGACAATCGCCGACACGTTCCTAGAAGCAAAGAGAAGCAGGTGTTCAGTGAAACTACCACTGACCAGGCCGGCAATTGTTTCGGTTGGTGTCACAGTTGAAGACGTGGTGGAGTGTTTGAGCGCGGTCAGCGACACTACGGTTACAGCACCAACTATGACTGCAACGATGATGATTACGGCGATTGTTGTTCCAATCGCCGTTCGTTGAGACTCCATGCCGAATCCACCCTCAGGACGTGTTAATCTAGGCCTCCCAACCGCAAGTTTTGGAGCGTCGAGGTTCAGATAGATAACCCGGGGATAAGAGAACCCCTAGATCGCCCAGCTCTGGGCGTATTCCGCCTGCTCCTCTGTTGGCTCGCTTATCACGATGCCGAGCGAGTCGAGAGTCGCGTAGGCTATCTCCCTCTCCAACTCTTCGGGAACCCCGTATATTTTCTTCTCCATCTTCGAGTGGTTCTTCCTAATGTAGATGGCCGCCAATAATTGGTTCGCGAAGGACATCTGCATGACCTCCGGCGGGTGTCCCTCCGCCGCGACCAGGTTCGTTATCCTTCCCTTGCCTATCAGGTGCACCCTCTTCCCGTTGGGGAGGGTGACCTCGTCGACGTGGGGTCTCACCTCCTTCACCGACTTCGCCTTTGATAAGAGGGTCTTCACGTCTATTTCCACGTCGAAGTGTCCCGCATTTGAGAGGATCGCGCCGTCGTTCATCTTCTCGATCGCCGCGTAGGGGACGACGTTCTTCTGCCCCGTGGCCGTGATGAAGATTTCACCCCTCCTCGCCGCGTCCATGATGTTCGTCACCTCGAACCCGTCCAGGTAGGCTTCAATGGCCTTTATCGGGTCGACCTCCACGACAGTGACCTTCGCGTCCATCCCCCTCGCTCTCTTCGCCACCCCCTTCCCGACCCACCCGTACCCGACGACCACGACCCTCTTCCCAGCAAGAAGTAGTGCGGTTGCCCGCAGTATCCCGTCTATCGTGCTCTGACCCGTCCCGTACCTGTTGTCGAAGAGGAACTTGGTCTGCGCGTTATTCACCGCAACGACTGGATAGCGGAGCTTCCCCTCCCTCTCGAGGGCCCTCAATCTGACCACCCCGGTCGTCGTCTCCTCCGACCCTCCGACGACGATACCCTTCGCGTTTGAAGTGTGAGCAGCAACGTGGAGGTCCGCGCCATCGTCGATGAGTTGCTCCGGCCTGCTCTCGAGGACCTTCTTCAGGCACCAGTTGTATTCCTGGACGGTCTCACCCCGCCAAGCCCAGACATCCGTCCTCGTGGCGAGGTAGGCCGCGACATCATCCTGAGTCGAGAGGGGGTTCGCTCCCGCCAGCTTGACGTCAGCCCCACATCGCAAGAGCGCGTCGACCAGGACTGCTGTTTCCTTCGTCACGTGGAGGCAGACGCCCACTGTCAGACCTTCAAGCGGCTTCTTCCTGACCTGCTTCTCGGTCAGCGCCGTTAGGGCACCCATGTGCTCCTTTGCCCAGAGGAAGTTCTTCTCTCCCTCTCCCGCGAGCTTAGGGTCCGCAATCTTGCTCGTCATCTTTCTCTTCTGCCCCGAACCCCTCCCCCGGTAATTAAGTTCGCCTCCAACGAGGCGATGGCGCCCTCAACCATTCGCCTCACCTTCCCTCCACACTCCTTCATCCCCGTCACTACCTCCTCGTGGCTGATTCTCCCCTGAATCCCCGCGGCCCAGTTTGTCGCGATCGCGATCGAGGAGTATCTCAGCCCGAGCTCCCTCGCGAGGACGACCTCGGGAACTCCCGTCATCCCCACCACATCTCCCCCCATCACCTTGAACATCCGGATCTCCGCGGCACTCTCGTATCGGGGCCCCTCTGCGCAGACGTAGACGAGACCCGTCCGGAGTCGCATCCCCTTCTTCCTCGCGGCACTGACCAGCGCTTCGCAGAGCTCCCTGTCGTAAGGGTTCGTCATGTCCGTGTGCGTCGCCCTGCTGTCGAAGAATGTCGAAGACCTCCCCTTCGTGAAGTCGATGAACTGTTCGAGCAACCCCAGCTGGCCGACCCCGAACTCCGGCTTCATCGAACCGACAGCGGTGGTGGCAATCACCGTCTTGACTCCGAGTTGACTGAGGGCAGCGATGTTGGCGCGGTAGTTTATCCTGTGGGGCGGGACGTCGTGCTCCACCCCATGCCGCGGAAGAACGTAGAAAGCTCTCCCACCCACCCGTGAGGCGTAGGTTATGGTGGAACCATAGCGGGTCTTGACAACTCTTCTGCCAGCCAGATGGAACTGACCCTCCATCCCGCTTCCAGTTATCACTGCGATCCCTGCGGTTCCGCGCTCCAAGTCAATCAGTCCTGTTCCGAGTGGTAGGTGACGATGGAGTAGACGTCGTAGCCCTTCAGCTTCCTCCTCCCGCCGAGGAAGGCGAGCTCGACGATGAAGGCGAATCCATCCACCCTCCCGCCGAGTCTTTCGACTAGTTTCACTGCAGCAGAGGAGGTCCCACCCGTCGCCAGGAGGTCATCCACGATTAACACTCTCTCGCCCCGGCTTATCGAATCTCTGTGAACTTCCAAGCCCTGTCTTCCGTACTCCAGCTGGTACTCCATGGTGAGTTTCTTCGAGGGCAGCTTCCCGAGCTTCCTGGCTGGCACGAATCCGACCGCGAGCCTGTCGGCGAGTGGAGCGCCGACTATGAACCCCCTCGCTTCTATTCCCAAGATCTTGTCGATCCCTCTCCCTCTGTACCGCTCGTAGAGCAGGTCCGTGGTCATCTTCATCAGCTTCCCATCCTTCCAGATGGTCGTCAGGTCTCTGAATACAATCCCCTTCTTCGGATAGTCCGGGATGCTCCTTATCGCAGCCTTCAGCTCAGCTGCCGCGCTCACTTGGCGCTCAGCCTCGCACCCTCCAGCGCCCTCCCGCAGTCGCAACCTCTCTTCACGGGGGTCATCTTCACTATCTCAGAGACGAGGTTCCTCAGCTTCTCGACGTTTTCGTTGAAGACCTTGATTACCTCCTCATGGGCGACGGGCTTGACATCCGGGTCACCCTCCAATCCGACGTCATAGTCGGTGACGACCGAGATGTTCAGGTAGCACATCTCGAGTTCCCTCGCGAGGGCGACCTCGGGGTACTGAGTCATATTGATCACGTCCCATCCCTGAGACCGGAAGAACTTGCTCTCCGACCTTGTCGAGAACCTCGGGCCCTGGATCACGACAACCGTCCCCCTCGTGTGCGCCTTGATCCCTAGCCTCTTCGCGGCCTGCAGCCCTACTCTTCTAAGCTCAGGACAGTAGGGGTCGGCCAGTCCGATGTGAGTCGTCTGAGGCCCGTCGTAGAATGTATCCCTCCTCCCGTTCGTAAAGTTGACGAACTGGTCGCAGAAGACGAGGTCGCCGGGCTTTGCCTCGGGTTTCAGCGACCCGACCGCAGAAGGGCCGATGACACGGGTCACGGCGAGCTCCTGAAACGCCCAGAGGTTTGCGCGATAGGGGACCATGTGCGGGGGATACTCGTGGTGGACTCCGTGTCTGGGCAAGAACGCGACACTCTTTCCTGCTATCGTGGAGACTGTCACGGGCGCGCTCGGAAGACCGTAAGGCGTCTCTACTGTGACTCCCTCCGCCCTTTTGAAGAAGGTGTAGAAGCCGGAACCGCCGAAGACCCCGATTTGGGCCCTGAGCTTCACGTTTGCCCTTCTGTGTTTTCACTTTTAAAACAATCTCTCGCCGTAGGCTGCCCTTCCCCTCGCTAGGCTCATCAGTCCCCCGGCGTGAGGACGACTCCGACTGACATTTCAGTAACAATCTTCGAAGAGTTGAAATACCAAGAACGCTTCAATACGACCATGACACTCCCGTACCAGGAGCTTCTCTCGAGAGCGAGGAGCATCCTTGAGAAGGAATCGAAGAAGGCGAACGTGAATCGCCTCGAGCTGCCTGAGCCGGGGGTATTGTGGGTCGGGAACAAGACGATATTCAGGAACTACGCGGAGTTCCCGAAGCTCCTTAGAAGAGACCCCAACAGGCTCCTGATGTACATGGCCAAGGAGCTGGCTACCGCGGCCTCCCTCGACGGCGAGCGTGCGATCTTCATCGGCAGGAAGGACAAAGAGTCATTTTCTCAGCTGATCCAGAGGTACATGAAAGACGGCGTCATCTGCCCCGTCTGTGGGAGCCCCGATACCCACCTGGAGAAGGTGAAGCGCCTCCTGTTCATGGTCTGCGAGGCGTGCGGTGCTCGCTCCGTCTCCAAGGTAGTCTGACTTGGACGGCTTCTCCATCAGGACCGCAGACTACAAGGGGAGTACGCTCGTAAGCATCTGCGACGAAGAGCTGATCGGAAAGACAGTGACCGAAGGAAGGCTGAAGATGCACATCTCCCCGGATTTCTTCTACGGCGAGATAGTCGACTATAGGGAGGCGCTCAGACTCATGAAGGTCTGCTCGATGGTGAACCTCGCAGGGAGACGGGCCGTCAACCTGGCGATAGCCAACGAACTCGGAGCAAAGGAGGCGGTCCGCGAGATCGAGAAGGTTCCCTTCCTTATGATCTACAAGTTCTAGAGCTAATCAGCCCCTCTGTTCTTCCTCGTTGAACTTCTTCAGTAGCTCCCTCTGGCGGCTCGAGAGACCTTTGGGGACGACTACGTTCAACTTCACGTACTCATCGCCCTTTCCCCATGAGTTGAGCCGCGGTAGCCCCTTCCCCTTGATCTTGAAGATGGTCCCCGGTTGCGTGCCCGAGGGTATCGTCAGCTCCACATCTCCGTAGAGGGTGGGCACCCTGGCGTCTGCCCCGAGAGTCGCCTCCGCGATCCCTATCTTCGTCTCCACGTAGACGTCCGCCTCTCTTCGGGCGAAGACTGGGTGCGGCCTCGTGTTGATCACGACGTAGAGGTCTCCCGGCTGCACGCCATTCTCCCCGGCCTCGCCCTCACCTCGGAGGCGAAGCGTGTGCCCGTCGTCCACGCCCGCGGGTATCACGACTCTTATCCTCCTCGTCTTCTGAACCGTTCCGTTCCCCTTGCACTCCCTGCACGGAGACTCGATGAGGTATCCCCTCCCGCCGCACTTGTTGCATGTCGTCACCCGAATCAGCCTCGCGAAGCCGGTGCTCTGGACCCTCTGTACCTCCCCCGAACCGCCGCAGACATCGCATTTCTTCGTCGAGGTTCCGGGCCTCGCGCCGCTGCCCCCGCAAGTCCCACAGATCTCTGTCCTCGGGACCTCAATCTCCTTCGTTACGTCCTGTAGGACGTCTTCAAGCCCAAGCTCGAGATGGTAGGTGAGGTCTCCTCCTTTCCGCGGCCCCGCCGCCCTCCCCCCTCCGAAGAACTGGGAGAAGACGTCATCGAAGCCGAACCCGAATCCGAGGTCGCGGAAGATCTCCGAGAAATTCGCTCCCCTGAAGATGTCCTCAGGCCCATACCTCTGGTAGACACCCTCCCTCCCGTACGCGTCGTACTGCTTCCTCTTCTCGTCGTCCGAGAGGACCGCGTACGCTTCCGAGAGCTCCTTGAACTTCCCCTCCGCCTCGGGCGACTTGTTCCTGTCAGGATGGTACTTCAGGGCGAGCTTTCTGTAGGCGTTCTTTATCTCGTCAAGCTTCGAGTCGCGAGGGACTTCCAGAATCTGGTAGTAGTCGCGCTTGGAGTCGCTCATCAGGGGTCAGCCTCGCTCTACCTCTTCCCGTCATCGTCGACTACCTTGTAGTCTGCGTCGACGACCTTCCCTTCAGGCTGGGCTCCCCCCCGCGAAGACCCTCCTCCTGTCGCCTGCTGCTGGGTGGCTTGCTGCTGTTGCTGTTGCTGCTGTTGCTGCTGTTGATAGATCTTACTGCCCATCTCCTGAAGAACCCCCTTCAAGGCCTCGTTCCTCGACCTTATCTCGGAGACATCCTTCCCCTCGAGCGTCTTCTTCAGCTCCTGAACCGCGGCGTCGATCTTATCCTTCTCCTGCTGACCGATCTTCCCCTCGAGCTGTTTCTTGGTCTGCTCCGCCGTATAGATATTCGAGTCGGCCTCGTTTCGCAGCTCCACCTCCTCCTTCCTCTTCCTGTCCTGCTCAGCAAACTGCTCCGCCTCCCTCGTCATCCTCTCCTTCTCTCCCTTCGAGAGCTTGGTGGAGGCGGTGATGGTGATCTTTGCCTCCTTCCCAGTCCCCAGGTCTTTCGCCGAGACGTTGATTATGCCGTTCGCGTCTATGTCGTAGGTGACCTCAATCTGGGGCACACCCCTCGGTGCTGGAGGAAGCCCGGTGAGGTTGAACATCCCCAGGGACATGTTGTCCGCCGCCATCGGCCTCTCCCCCTGCACGACGTGGATGGTGACGGCCGTCTGAAAATCGGCGGCTGTGCTGAAGACCTGACTCTTCTTGGTGGGGATCGTGGTGTTCTTCTCGATGATTCTAGTCGCGATGCCACCCAACGTTTCAACCCCCAGTGAAAGGGGTGTAACGTCGAGGAGGAGGATATCTTTCACTTCTCCGGCGAGGACCGCCCCCTGTATCGCGGCCCCGATCGCCACCGCTTCCATCGGGTCAACCCCTCTCTCGGCCGGCTTCCCGATGGTCTCCTCGACGAACTTTCTCACCAGGGGCATCCGTGTCATCCCTCCGATGAGAATCACCTTGTCAATGTCCTTCGGGGTAAGCTTGGCATCCTGTATCACTCGCAGGATCGGCTCTCTCGCCCTCTCGACTATCGGGCGCGCCAGCTCCTCCAGCTTGGACCTCGAGAGGACGTAGTGAAGGTTCTTCGTCCCACTCGCGTCGCTGGCCATGAAGGGGAGGTCTATCTCGGTCGAGACCAGATTGGAGAGCTCTATCTTCGCCTTCTCCGCCGCCTCCTTCAGACGCGCCATCGCGGTCCTGTCGCCGCGCAGGTCGATCCTCGTCTTGCTCTTGAAATCATTGAGGAGGAGGTCGACGATCGCGTAGTCCACGTCGGCCCCGCCGGTCTGAGTGTCTCCGCTCGTCGCAAGGACTTGAAAGACCCCCTGTCCAAAATCCATCACGGTGACGTCGTGGGTTCCCCCCCCAAAGCTGAAGACGAGAATCTTCATCTGCTTCTCCAGCTTGTCCAGCCCGTACGCCAGAGAGGCGGCCGTCGGCTCGTTGATTATCCTCACTACCTCCAGCCCTGCTATCTCCCCCGCGTCCTTGGTGGCCTGCCTCTGATTGTCGTTGAAGTGGGCCGGGGCGGTTATCACTGCCTTCTTTATCGTGAAGCCGAGGAAGTTCTCCGCGTCCTTCTTGATCTTCTGAAGGATGAAGGAGCTGATCAGCTGCGGCGTGTACTCTTTACCGAAGGCGTTGACCTTGTAGTCTGTCCCCATCTTCCTCTTTATCTCGAAGATCGTGCCTTCTGGGTTGGTAACGACTTGCCTCTTGGCCGATTCGCCCACGAGGAGCTGCCCCTCTTGAGTGAAGGCGACCACCGAAGGGAACATCTTCCCCGAAGCCGTCGGCCCCTCCGCGCTGGGGATTACGACGGGCCTCCCTGCCTCCAGGATAGCTGCGGCGGAGTTGGTCGTTCCGAGGTCTATGCCGACAATCTTCTCTCTGCCCGCTGATGAAGGGCTGCCGCTCATGTAAGACCCCCCTCCCTCCCCTCTTCTTCCTCCTGTTCCTCTGGTGTCCGTGCCTGCCCTTTCATCCCAACCTCGACCTTCACCATGCTGGGCCTCAAGATCTTGTCTTTGAACAGGTAACCCTTCCTTATCTCCTCGACCACAATGTCCTCCCCCCCGCTCCGCTTCCCCAGCACCTTATCGACCGCCTCGTGCAGGGCCGGGTCGAACGGCTTCCCCAGTGCCTCTATCCTCCTGACACCCTCTGCTTCGAAAGCCGCGCTCAAGTTCTTCCGAACCATCTTCACACCCTCAGTCAGTGGTGATTTCGACTCTGCCGAGTTTAGGGCGAGGTCCAGCTCGTCAAGGATGGGAAGGAGCCTCTTGGCAAAGCGGCTCGTCGAGAATTCCTCGATCTCCCGAATCTCCCGATCAACTCGTTTCCTGTAATTTTCGAAGTCGGCCTGGAGGTACTTCAGCCTGGTCAGGTAGTCCTCGCTCTTCCTCTTCTCCTCGTCTACCACCCTCTTCAGCTGCTGGATGAGCCTCGTAAGCTCCTTCTCCTGGGTGATCTCCGTGTCTCCTCTTGTTCCGTCCTTCTCCTCTATGTCTCGGAATGTCTCATCCTCCCCTCCTCTCTCGTGCTGTCGTTCGTGCTTCTCGGGGTCGAGGGAGCCACCTCTGCTCGTCCCACTCTCAATTAGTCTTCGCGCTGAAATGTGCCATCACCTCACCAAATACAGTATACAATGAAATGTTGTTATGCGTATTAAGATTTTCGCTGCTCAAACCGCGCTAGAGAATTTCGTACAGCTCTGGTTCTCCCGGAAGCGGAGGGGAAGTAAGCAATCGTGAGGTCACGGGGATCCATCGAAGAATACCATGATCTTCCTTAGTTGCAACCCTCTGCGGAGACCGAAACGCACTACTTGTCTCTAGAACAATCTTACCAAGAGTGTATAAGCTACCTTCGATACCTTTTTCCTTCATGCAAGTTCAGAAAGTGGAAACAAGACAGCCTTCCCTTGATGTATCCAAGATTGAATTGTCGGAACGACTTCGGCGTATCCGCAACCCGAGCAACTTGGCACTCTTGGCTAACTTTCCTCGTGATGAGATACCAAAGGGGGTAACGCTAAACGCTGTTCTCGACTACATGGCGATAACCGGTAAGCGATTCGATGAGGCTTCGAGGAACCTGACAAGTCGCCTCACCATCTTCGTTACTCGCCAGTACCCTTAACAGCCCTTGTGACTAGGAAGGATGCAAACATTCGACCTTCTAGAGAGGCTGGGATCAAAAGCTCTAGGCCAGCTCTGGTGTTCGAAGCTGCCAACGCGAAGTACCTAATTGCGAAGACGCTGGAATTGAATATGGGAAACGGGCTATCAGAAACACACAATCGGTTTGCGCATAGGGTTTGGGATGTGGGGCGCAATCCTTTCAGGGGCCGACCTGACGGGCGCCAACCTCCAAGGGGTCGACCCTCTCAGGCGTGATAAATATCGGCGGCTTGCCCTGTTAATAGCGGAGGTTGAAAAGATTGAAGGCGGTGATGGCGACCGCCAGTCTGCCATTCGCTAGGCACGTGAATTGTCCCTAGCGGTGCGGTCGGGATCTCGCTTCGAGCCTCGTTCGCGGCAGCAGAATCCTTTTTCCCGCGCCCCTCCACCGCCCGGTCGTTGACCGACGACGAAGAAAGCCCGAGCCTTAGAGAGAGGCTCCTGAAGTCCGAGCGGGACAACAGGTACCTCCGTAAGGACTCAGACGACAGGAAGGTGATGGAAGAGGTCTTCGACCAGGCGACCCTTCTCGCCCTGAGAGAGCTGATGTCGAAGGGAGAACTCTCTGAGCTGAACGGGGTCGTGAGCGCGGGGAAGGAAGCCCGCGTCTACTACGGGGTCGCTGGGAAGGAGGGTCCCCGCGCGGTGAA
>VBPK01000239.1 GCA_005877225.1 Nitrososphaerota archaeon | reverse complement strand
CCCGTTGGCACTGCTGCTGGGAAGGGTGACGCGGAGGTACAGATCGGGGGCACCGAGATAAGGGTCGACCTCCAGATTGAGCACGCGTCAGCAAACGGCACCTACAGCGTGGCGCTGATAGCCTCGCAAACTTCTCCCATCTTTACCGTCAGCTCGGCTGCCTGCTCAGCCTCGATAGGAACTCTCACCACCAGTGATGAGGGGCACGCAGAAGTCAAGCTGAAGACGAGTCTCTCCCCAGGCACCTACTTCGTAGGACTGATTGTGTGCACCGGTGGAACGCCTTCGCTCATCTCGGACCCGCTTACACTCTCGGGGACGATAACGCAGGGGAAGGCCGAGAACGAGAAAGAACAGACAAACGAGGTCAACGCGAAGGAGGAGGCCAAGACGGACGAGGATGACATAAACAAGGCGAAGGATAGCAAGCAGATCCCAGCCGTGGTAGAGGTATCGGGCTCCGGATCAACGATCACTCAAATCGATTCCAAGTTCAGCGTCTCAGTCAGCAGGCCGAGCGACAACTCCCTCAGCGTCTCGATCGCGGGGGCAAACGGCACAGGACCGAGGGTGCTCCTCATCGACATTTCAAAGGATGCAGGAGGACTGTCTTCTCTTGGGTCGCTGAAGGTGACCTACGACGGGGAGATGGTCAGCCAGGCTTCATCGCTCTCGCAGGTCTTAAGCGGGACATCGACGAGCCCACCGAGCTACATAGTCTTGCTCACCTCTAGCGGTGCTCATCTGCTCGTCTTCATTCCACACTTCTCGTCCCACCTGATCGAGCTGCTAGCTGGCTTCGTATCCTTCGACGCATTGACGGCAGAGGCGCCTCTGATGCTTGGCGGGTTGGCTGTTTTCGCTGCTATCTCAGCAGTCAAGTACGCGGCGAGGAAGAAGTTCGTAACTTCCGAATCACGCTAGCTCATAACCACTTCTTCTTTCTCGCTTACGCAGCTGAGTTCCTTCCCTAGTTTGGCACGCGTTCAGCCGTTGGTTCAGACCGGTCGGCAGACCTTCCCCGGAATAACAAAAACCGGCCAAGATGCAGCGTAGGCGCAAATCTTGCAACTTTTCAGATGTAGAAAAGTGAATTCAGAAGCCGGCTGGCCAAGAGACCTGGGGGAGGGTAAAGGCTTATCTATGCATATGCATAAGTGCAAATGATGACCAAGGTCATATCGCTTTCGAACGACGCGTACACGGAACTCAAGAAGAGAAAGGGCGAAGGGGAATCGTTCTCGGACGTAGTAATCAGGATGACTCGAGGAAGGCAGGGGGGCTCGTTGCTTGAATTCAAGGGGGCGTGGGTGGGGGGGGACCTCGACAAGGTAGAGAAGATACTCGAACGCGACAGAGAGGCCTCGAGGGGCAGAAGAGGAATCGATCTCTAGTCTTGGTCTGTCTGGATACGAACCTGCTGGTGGCCCTGCTAAGAGGAGACGACTCAGCCGCAAAAGTAGTCGGAGGTTTCGAGGATTCGGGAAAACCCCTCAGGACGACAGCCATAACTGAGTACGAACTCTTCAAGGGCGCACATCTATCCTCCAGGAGGGAGGAGAACCTCCAAAGGTTGAGACGTCTCTTCGATGGAACCGAGGTGCTGAGGCTGACGAGTGAGGCCTGCGGCGAAGCCGGACGCATCTACTCGCGGCTTGAGTCCAGAGGGAAGATGATCAACGAATTCGACGTCCTTATCGGGGGAATCGTGATCGCGAGCGAGGAAACCCTCGTCACTAGAGATGAGCATTTCACCGCAATCGAAGGGCTGAGGCTCCAGAGCTGGTAGAAGCA
>VBPK01000177.1 GCA_005877225.1 Nitrososphaerota archaeon | reverse complement strand
CTCGGTCACCTGGCAGCCGGGGTAGAGGGCCGTGTCTACCCGGATTCCGGGCCCGGAGGGGAGGGTCAGGTCTGTAACGGTGCCGGTAGAGGGTGTAAACCCGGAGGCGGGATCCTCCGCGTTTATCCTGCATTCTAACGCTGCCCCCCTGGCCGCGACGCCGCCCTGAGAGTAGGGGAACCCCTCCCCGCTCGCTATCCTGAATTGTGTCTCGACGAGGTCGAGGCTGCAGACCATCTCGGTGATCGGGTGCTCGACCTGGAGGCGAGCGTTGACCTCGATGAAGTGGAACTTCCCGCCAGCATCCATCAAGAATTCGACTGTCCCGACATTCTCCGCCTTGATGGAGCGCGCGATGGTGAGCGCGTACCTCCCCACCTTCTTCCTCGTCTCGTCGTCGAGCGCCGGACTCGGCGTCATCTCGAGTAGCTTCTGGTGTCTTCGCTGAATGCTGCACTCCCTCTCCGTGAGATAGACCACCTTTCCCCGTCCGTCAGAGATGAACTGCAGCTCGATATGCCTCGCCGGCTTGATCAGCCTTTCGATATACAGACCACCCTTTCCGAAAGTTCCCTCCGCTTCGCGGTTTGCCCTCGCAAACAAATCTTTGAGCTCCGACTTCTTCGTGACCTCACGTATCCCTCTCCCCCCACCGCCGAAGGCCGACTTCAGAATCAC
The DNA here is from genome assembly GCA_005877225.1 of Nitrososphaerota archaeon. Taxonomy (GTDB): domain Archaea; phylum Thermoproteota; class Nitrososphaeria; order Nitrososphaerales; family Gagatemarchaeaceae; genus TA-13. The sequence goes on along the minus strand of VBPK01000177.1, from coordinate 8,410 downwards.
GGGGTACCCGACCTTGTCGGCGAGGCGCAGCGCTTCCTCGACGTCGTGAAGAATCTCGTCCGTCCCCGGGAGAGTCGGGACGCCCACCCTCCTCGCGAGCTTCCTGCACTCTATCTTGTTCTCCGTGATCTCGAGTGTGCGCGGGGAGGGTCCGACGAACTTCACTCCTGCCTCATCGCAGGCGGCCGCGAAGGAGGGGTTCTCAGAGAGGTAGCCGTACCCTGGGTGGATCGCGTCCACCGCAGCCTCCTTGGCGACGGCGAGTACCTTCTTGCCGTTCGAGTAGCTCTCTTCCGGACTCGGGGGTCCGAGGGGGTAAGATTCGTCGGCCAGCTTCACGTGAAGGGATTCCTGGTCAACGTCTGAGAAGACCGCGACGGTCTTGATGCCGAGTACCTTGCAGGTCCGGATGACTCTGACAGCCGCCTCTCCCCTGTTCGCTATCAGGACCTTGCTGAACATGGAATCAACTCAGAGCTGGATGTTCCCGTGCTTCTTGTGAGGTCTGAATTCCTTCTTCTTCCGCAGAGATGTCAGCGCGGAGATGAGCTTGGGGCGCGTCACGGCGGGGTCTATCACATCATCGATGATCCCCCTGCTCGCGGCGAAGTAGGGGTTCGTGATTGTCTCCCTGTAGTCCTTGAGGAGAGCCTTCCGCGTCGCCTCCTTGTCGGCGGCACCCTCTATCTCCTTCCGGAAGATGACGTTGACCGCCCCCTCGGGCCCCATGACGGCGATCTCTGCCTCGGGCCAGGCGTAGTTGATGTCCGCCCTGCTGAACTTCGACCCCATCGCACAGTAGGCGCCACCGTACGCCTTCCTCGTTATCACGGTCACCTTGGGGACGGTCGCCTCGCAGTAGGCGAAGAGAAGCTTCGACCCGTGCCGGATTACGCCGCTGTGCTCCTCGTCCGCTCCGGGCATGTAGCCGGGTACGTCCACGATGGTCACGATGGGGATGTTGAAGGCATCGCAGAACCTAACGAACCTCGCCGCCTTCACCGAGGCGGTGCTGTCGAGCGCGCCGGAGAGGAAGAGAGGCTGGTTCGCCACCACCCCCACGCTCTCACCGTCCATCCTCGCGAAGCCGACGAAGACGTTTTCAGCCCAGTTCGCGTGGACCTCGAGCAGCCGTGCATCATCGACCACCTTCTTGACTATCTCTCGCACGTCGTAGGCCTTGTTCGCGTCGTCCGGAATTATTTCTCGGAGGCTCTTCTCTACCCTCTCAGGGGGGTCCTTGGTCTTCAGCGTGGGCGGTAACTCCGAGTTGTTCTGGGGGAGGTAGCTCAACAGGTCTCTCAGCAGAGAGAAACACTCCTGCTCATTCGACGTGATGAAGTGGGCGACCCCGGATTTCCTCGCGTGAACCTCGGCCCCCCCGAGCTCCTCGAAGCTGATGTCCTGCCCGAGGGCCGCCTTCACGACCTCCGGCCCCGTCACAAACATGCTCCCCGTCCCCTTGACCATGACGATGAAGTCGGTGAGGGCGGGGGAGTAGACGGCCCCTCCCGCCGATGGGCCGAGCGCGGCGCTTATCTGCGGAACCACACCGGACGCGAGAGTATTTCTGAAGAAGATCTCGCTGTATCCCGCGAGACTTGAAGCGCCCTCCTGTATCCTTGCTCCCCCAGAGTCGTTCAGTCCTATTATGGGGGCCCCGTTCTTCATCGCGAGGTCCATCACCTTCACCACCTTCTTCCCGAAGGCCTCCCCTAGAGAGCCGCCCAGGACGGTGAAGTCGTGCGAGAAGAGATAGACGAGTCTCCCGTTTATCATGCCGTACCCCGTGACGACCCCGTCCCCGAGCGGCCTGTTCTTCTCCATCCCGAACTCCGTCGCCCTGTGGGTCACGAACTTGTCGAGTTCCTGAAAGGTGCCGGGGTCGAGGAGCTGCGCGACCCTCTCCCTGGCGGTCAGCTTCCCCTTCTTGTGCTGCTCCTCAATCTTCCCCTTCCCGCCGCCCTCCTCCGCCGCCTGATTCATCTCTTCGAGCTTCTTCAGGGTTCGTTCGCGCATACATCCGCCGGAGGCTGAGAGGTAATAAAAATGAATGTCCTCGGCGGGCGAATCGACAATCATAGTATTTGTAGTTGAGTTGAAGAGAGGCCATCACCGTGACGCTCTCTTGGCTGGTCAGGGAGTATGGCGAGGTATCTTCGACGCAGGAGGTGGCAGAGAGGCTGGCGTCAGGAGGCGCGAGAGAGGGAACGGTAATCCTCGCGGAGAGGCAGAACTCGGGCCGGGGCAGGATGGAGAGGCGCTGGCTTTCGCCGAAGGGGGGGCTCTACCTTTCGATCGTCCTGAGGCCCGGGAGGGTTGGGGGAGTCCACCTGCTCACTCTCGCCGGGGCGCTCGCGGCCGCGGAGGGAACGAGGAGAGCCGCGGGTGTCTCCCCCAAGATTAGGTGGCCCAACGACCTCGTCGTCGGCGGGAGGAAGCTCGGCGGAGTGATAGCGACCGCCTCCACCCGAGGCGAGTCTCTCGAATTCGTCGTCGTCGGAATCGGGGTCAACGGCAACTTCCGCACGGACGAGCTCGGTGACCTCTCGAGCGCCTCCGCCACATTGATGGAGCTGGCCCAGGCGCCCGTCGACCTCCCCTCTCTTCGCTCTCGCATCTTGGAAGAATTCGCGCTACGGTACGAGGGGTGGGGGAGAGGGGAGGAGCTGAAGCTCATCAGACTCGCCAGGTCCCTCCTCTCGACCTCGGGCAAGAAAGTCGAGTTCGCGCATCTTCGCGGGACCGTCACGAGGGGCATCGCCGAGAAGCTGGAGGAGGACGGAAGCCTCGTGGTTAAGGTGCGCGGGAAGAGGCTGCGGCTTCGGGCCGAAGAGGTCGAGTGGTTGAGGGAACTCTAGAGGATTGTTTATGAAGAACCGTCGGCTCCTCTGAACAGATGCTGCGCGGAGACGGGGGCGAAGACTACTGGAAGAGAAGGGTCGGCAAGGTCATCGCGAAGAGGAAGGCCGCAGGACCGCTATACGACGAGAAGGCGATTCGTGACCTAAGACAGGGAGTGAAACAGTGGGAGAGAGTCCTCGAGGCTTGGTCGAAGGGGAAGGCGGAGAGGAAAGTCTTCCAGACCGCTTCCGCAATCCCGCTCAAGCCCCTATACACCCCCGCTGACGTGAAAGACCTGGACTACTCCGAGACCGGCTTTCCGGGCGTCTACCCCTACCTCCGCGGGGTCTACCCTGACATGTACCGCGGAAGGCCCTGGACTATGAGGATGTTCTCGGGATTCGGGACGCCCGAGGACACCAATCGGAGACTCAAACTCCTCCTTCAGCGCGGAGAGACCGGGCTGAGCATCGCCTTCGATATGCCGACCCTCTACGGATACGATTGTGACCACCAGAAGGCGCACGGGGAGGTGGGGCGCTGTGGGGTGAACGTCTCCTCCCTGAAGGACATGGAGGCAATCTTCGACGGCGTCCCCCTGGACGAGGTGAGCACATCTATGACGATCAACGCTCCGGCCGCCGTCCTCACCTGCATGTACGCGGCGGTCGGAAAGAAGAGCGGGGTCCCCCCCGCCAAGCTCAGGGGGACCGTCCAGGCGGATATGCTGAAGGAGTACATAGCGCAGAAGGAGTGGGTCTATCCCCCCGAGGCACACCTGCGGATAATGCGGGACCTCATGGTCTTCTGCACGAAGGAGATGCCCCTTTGGAACTACATCAGCATCAGCGGCTACCACATAAGGGAGGCCGGCTCAAGCGCGATTCAGGAGCTGGCCTTCACCCTTGCCGACGGCTTCGGATACGTGGAGCTCGGGAAGGAGGCGGGGCTCCATGTGGACGAGTTCGCCCCGAGGCTGAGCTTCTTCTTCAACTCGACGATGGACTTCTTCGAGGAGATAGCGAAGTTCAGGGCCGCGAGGAGGATCTGGGCGACCGTCCTGAGGGAGAAGTACGGCGCGAAGGACCCGAGGAGCCTGCTGATGAGGTTCCACACACAGACCTCGGGGGCCTCCCTCACGTGGCAGCAGCCCCTGAACAACATCGTCCGGACGACGATAGAGGCACTCGCGGGAGTGCTGGGGGGCACGCAGTCGCTGCACACAAACTCCTTCGACGAGGCCTGGGCGCTTCCGACCGAGAAGGCGGTGGAGGTCGCCCTGAGGACGCAGCAGATCATCGCGGAGGAGACGGGCGTGTCGAGCGTGGTCGACCCCCTCGGGGGTTCCTACTACGTGGAGTGGTTGACCGAGCAGATGGAGGAGGAGGCCTACAAGTACTTCGACAGAATCGAGTCGGCGGGCGGAATCCTGAAGGCCATAACCTCGGGGTACCTCCAGAGGGAGATCGCGGAGAATTCGTACAGGCTCTCGAAGAGGGCGGAATCGGGGGAGGATTCCGTCGTCGGAGTGAACAAGTACTCGGTCGAGGAGGAGGAGAAGCCGATCGAGACCCTGAAGATCGACTTCAAGGCGCAGAGGAGGCAGATTCAGAGACTGAAGCAGGTCAAGAAGTCGCGGGACAGCGCGAAGGTGAGGGCTGCGCTCGACAAGATCGCGAGGGCGTATGAGAGCGAGAGAGAGAACTCGATCTATCCTATGCTCGAGGCGGTGACGGCGTACGGGACCCTGGGCGAGATCATCGAGGTGGGGCGGAGTGCGTTCGGGGAGTGGAAGGAGCCGATCTTTCTCTGAGACTGCGGCTGTAACATTTTTCTAACCTGCGATTCTCGCGCCACTCATTGACGAGGAAGCCCCGAGAACGAAAAAAGATCAGGATCTTGGTCGCGAAGCCCGGCCTCGATGGGCACGACCGGGGAATCCTCGTTCTCGCCCGTGCCTTCCGCGACGCCGGGATGGAGGTGATATACAGCGGTCTGCTCCCGACGCCGGAGCAGGTCGCGCGGATGGCGGTCGACGAGGACGTCGACGTCGTCGCCTTATCCCTCCTGAACGGAGCCCACATGACGGCCTTTCCGAGGGTAAAGAAGCTGCTCGGGAAGATGGGGGGAGGGGAGATTCTCGTCGTTGGCGGAGGGATAATTCCCGAAGACGACAAGCCCAAGCTTCTAAAGCTGGGGATAACCGGACTGTACGGCCCCGGTACCTCTCTGGAGGAGATCATCGCGCACGTTAAAGATAGGGTGAGGAAGGAAAGATGGAAGGAGAGATGAATCATGCTCCGGCAGGATGAGTTCCTCTCGTTATCGAAGATGAACTTCGGACTCTCCGACGAGCAGTCGCTGGTCCTGGACCAGGTAGACAGGGCCTGCAAGGGGATCAGGCCCATCGAAGACAAGTGCTACCTCCAGCATCGTTTCAACGACAGGGTAGGGCCCGCCTTCGGCGAGGCACACCTCCTGGGCCTCCCGATCTCCAAGAGTTTCGGCGACGGTCAGGGGGCTGACACCGTCACCTACGCCCTCGCGATTGAGAGGATAGGGAGGGAGGGGACGGGCGTCAGAACCTTCGTCTCGGCGCACGTGTCGCTGGGAGAGCTGACGGTGCAGAAGTGGGGCAGCGAGGAGCAGAAGGGGAGATACCTCCCCCGGACGACGAAAGGGGAGAAGGTGATGGCGTTCGGGCTGACCGAACCCGCTGCGGGTAGCGACCCGTCATCCCTGAAGACATCCTTCGAGGAGTCGGGGGGGAAGTTCATCCTGAGCGGGCAGAAGACGTGGATCTCCAACGGCTCGATTGCCGACCTCGTGATCGTCTTCGCGTACCCCAGGGGGAAGAGCGACGGGATGTGCGCCTTTCTAGTCGAGAGGGGGAGCGCCGGTTTCTCCGCAAAGCCGATAGAGAATAAGATGGGCCTTCCCACCTCGGATACGGGAACGATCTACCTCGAGAAGTGCGAGGTCCCCAAGGAGAACCTACTGGGACCCCGCGGAAAGGGCCTCTCCGTCGCGTACTCCGCTCTGATGTCTGGGAGGCTCAGCGTCGCCGCCGGCTGCGTGGGAGTGATGCAGGACTGCCTGGACGAGGCGGTGAGATACTCGGGGGTGAGAATCCAGCACGGGAAGCCGATCGGGAAGCACCAGCTCGTCCAGAGGCACATCGGGATAATCTCGACGAACCTGGAGGCGGCGAGGTGGCTGGTCTTGCGGGCCGCCTACCTGAAGGAGAAGTACGAGGAGAACCCCAAGGACGGGCAATCGAGGGACGCCGCCGACCTGGAGATAGCGAAGGCGAAGTACTTCGCGGCCAACGCCTCCTTCGACGCGGCGAACAGGGCGGTCCAGGTCTTCGGCGCCAACGGCTACTCGCTCGAAAACCGACCCGCCAGACACCTCCTGGACACCCGGGTCACGAAGATCTACGAGGGCACCGACGAGATACTCGAGCAGAAGATAGCTCTGGGAGTTCTCGGTAAAGCCTTCGAGGCCTACTCGTGACCGAGCGTGGGGAACGGGAAGCCTTTTCTGCCGAGGGGGCGGAGCAGCGAAAGAGGCGGTTCCGATTCCCTCTAGGCGCTTTGCGGCAGTGGCCGTGCTTCTCGTCTTAGTCGTGAGCTCTTCTGTTGGCTATTTCCTGCTGCAGGGTTCGCCGAGCGACTGCAGTCCACTCGGCGGGAAGGCGATACTGAGAAGCCGACTGACGCCTCAGAAGACGGGGGGCGCGGTTACCACATATACGCTCCCCTCGCCCGACCGGTTTCCCAACGGGGTGGCGGTGGCAGCCGACGGCTCAGTATGGTTCGGAGAGCAGGGAGTTCCGGGACTCGGCCACCTCTATTCCAACGGGACGCTGGTGGAGTACGCCTGGCCGTTCAACTATCCGGGTAGGTCCTCTCCATCTCAAACCTGTGCGGAGAAGACGGCGATCTGGACGGTCGTCCTCTGGAACGGAAGAGTCTGGGCGGGAGACGAAACTGGAAGTCAGCTAGTGGGGCTCGACCCGGCGACGGGGAGCGTCAAAATGATAAAGGTCAACGGAACGGAAGTCTTTCCCTACGGCCTCACCACAGGACCAGACGGTGCGCTCTGGTTCACGGAGCTCTTCGCCTCGAAGATAGGAAGGGTGGACACCGCCGGAAATCTGGTGGAGTACTCTCTCCCGAACGGCAAGAGCTCGGTGCCGGCCGAGATAGCCTTCGCCAACTCCACGCGAGGGTACTACGTCGATGTCGGAGGAGCCGGACAAGCTGGCGGCCTCTACCAGTTCGACCCCCAGAAGTTCGCTCCCGTCCGGGTGGGGGCAAACATGACCCTGTATGCTCCGAACAGCCTCGCTCTCGGAACCGGGGGCGTTTGGGTTAGCCAGCATGAGGCTGCCAGCCTCGTCTTCTATGACCTGGCCACCAAGGCATGGACCACCTACCCCACCTCCACGGTGAATTACGTCGATACGACCCTGCCCTACTTCGTGAGGGTGAACGGCTCGAAGGTCTGGTTCAACGAGCACTACGCGGACAGGATTGCTATGATTGATTTCGCGACCCAGAGTCTGACTGAGTACAGCATCCAGAGCCGGAGGCCGGCGAGCGTGGGCCAGATAACCAACTCCCTGACTTTCGCCCTAGGGAGGGACGGGGCGTGGTTCGCCGAGTACACGGGAAACACGATCGGTTTTGTCGACGCCTCCTTCAAGCCCGCCCTGAGCCTCTCCCTGGCGGGGAGCAACAACCTGCGCCTTGCCACGGGAGGGAAGACAGACGTGACCCTGACGTTGGCGGATGCCACCGGAGCTCGACTCACGCTTCAGGCCGCCGATTCAGAGAACTTCACTTCGATTCCCCGCCTAATTCGAGTTACACCAACCCCGGCAAATCTGACGCTCTCGAAGTCTCCCCAACCACTCCCCTTAACGATTCAGGTGGACAGCAACACGATACCGGGCGAGTACACTCTGCTACTGACCGTATCGGACGGACAAGTATATCGTTCCGTCTACATCAAGGTGCAGGTAGTGCCGTAAGAACGAGCACAATGAAGCAAAATTCACTAACTGACTCTTAGATTCTCGGGTGCTTTTATACCGATTTTTGTATGCCGCGACCCGAGACATAATGTATCTTGAAAGGAAGAAAAAATACTCTCTTGTCTGCATCTCGGCAATCATCCCCGCACTACTCATAATCTCTAGCGCGTCGTACGCCTCAAACTCGGAAAAATCAGAGGATGGCGGAAACACAATCAGGGCCGTCGGTGGAGAACAGGTTCGCTTCAATAGACAGATAAGCTCCAACTTCCGTTTCTCACCCGGCCATCCCGTTCATGTCAAGCAGGGCGATACAATTACACTGAAGGAGACGAGCGGCGACGGACACACAGTCACGCTCGTCGAGGCCTCGGCTCTTCCAACCACGTTCAACGGTGTCATCTTCTGCGGCAACCCCGCAATCGTAACCCCCGGATTCGTGGGCTCGCCCGCCTGCGTCAATGGCGCGCCCGGCTATCCCTTCACCCTACACCTTACTCAGAATTTTCCGCCACCATGGCTTCC
>VBPK01000229.1 GCA_005877225.1 Nitrososphaerota archaeon | reverse complement strand
TGAATGTTCTCGGTAGAGGGGATGAAGAGCTTCCCGGCGTATTGGTTGAATCCCAGGAGAAAGGCCGCCGACGGATTGATGTCCTTGTATGTCTCTAGGATCTCGAGGTCGAGGAGGTCAGCATTCACGTATTCTGGCAAAGGAGCCGCACTTATATCATTGAAGTGCATCGAGGGGCTTGAACTTCTCTACCGTCTCCCGAAGCTCGGCGCGCAGGTGATCTCGCCACGCCGCGAATCTTCCCGGCGACTCCGGATACTCGAGGTTGTGGGTTACCAGGGTCTGACTCTTCTTCGCCGTGTATCTGAGACCTCTCGCAAGGTTGAGGTCGCCGAGCACCCTGAACCACATCGCGGGGTTGAAGAACTGCGTCCTGTTGAAGTCGGGGTGCTTCCTATCGGTTATCGCCTGGATGTCCTCCTCAGAGAGGAAGTGCTTCATGCCGTAGTTGATCTGCTCGTTCGTCAGGGTCTGGAGGTAGCGTCTGAGGACCTCAAAACTCGCCATCTGGAACCCGTGGGTCTTCATGTACTCGACGTTGTAACCCCAGAGGGACTCCTGCCCCGTGTCATTCGCCTCAAGAGCCGCCGCGACGACCTTCCCGAGGATCACGCTCGCATAGATCGAGGGACCGATTCCGCCGGCGTCGAGCGGCCTGGGGAGCCAGGCGGCGTCTCCGACCACCGCAAAACCGTTGGCCACCATGCAGTCGTTCTGCCTCCTCACGGGGACCTGCCAGTTTCCCTTGGCGTTCTCCTCGTCCGCCTCGCCGTGGGCAAGCCTCGGGTTCTTGATCACTGGGTTCGCCTTGACGTACTCGTCAATCAGGTTCTGGAGGTTGTCCTGTTTGTTGAACCTCCTGTTTCTTCGGTCGAGCCCCGACTTCGAGACGCCCAGCCCGATATTGACCTTGTTCTGCCCCTTCGGAAATACCCAAGCGTACCCGGCTGCCGCGATGTACTGGTCGAGGTGGATGAGACAGTATTCAGGAGTGAAGTATGTCTCGTCCTCCGCCCCTCGGTCGAACTCCAGGATGTACCTTCCCGTCGCCTCGATGTCATCCATATCGATCTCCCGCTCGATGTAGCTCTCGATCGGGAGGAACCTCCTGAGAACTGACGACGAGCCGGTCGCGTCTATCACCGCTTTGGCGTTCGCCCTGAAAGGCTCGCCCTCGCTATCCCTCCCCGTGATCCCCGCGATGGATCCGTCTTCGGCGAGAAGGCGCTCCGCTGTTGCGCCCCACATGAACTCAACTCCGAGCTTCTGGGCATCCTTGACCTGGCGCCTCGGGGCCAGCTTCCTGTTCAGCAGATGCCCCTCGCCCTCGAAGAGGACCTTCGTCTTGTGGTCCGGCGAGTAGACGTAGATCCCCTTGACGTCGTGCTCCACCTCCGGCCTCCCGTACTGGATCCCAAGGTTGCTGGCGAGATAGCTGAGGCTATTCCGGCTCACCGCGTCGCCGCAGGTCCAGCCATTGCGGGTCTTCTTCCCCGGCTCGGCCGCCGGGTTTCTGTCAACCACAAGCACTCTCGCCCTCTGGTTGGAGTAGTGGGCGACCGAGGCGGCCGTGATCAGACCGGCCATCCCTCCCCCCGCGATGATCACGTCGTAGTCTGGATTCAATCACGGAAGCTATCGGGCTCCGCCTAAAAAACGCGTGGGTCAGGTCGCGGGGGCGACGAAGAGCTTAATTTCCAATTCGTTCAACGCTGGGTGATGAGCAAGATGCTTGACCTGGGTGAGAAGGCACCGTCCTTCACGAACCTCTTAGGAGCCGACGGGGCGCGATACTCCATCGCCTCATTCAATGACAAGCCGGTCTTGGTGGTCGTCTTCTCCTGCAACCACTGCCCTTACGTCAAGGCTTACGAGGATAGGATGGTCTCAATCCAGAGAGATTACGCCTCGAGAGGGTTGCAGCTCGTCGCGATTAACTCCAATGACGACAAGACCTACCCGGAGGACAGCTACCCCCAGATGGTCAAGAGGGCGAAGGAGAAGGGGTTCAACTTCCCCTACCTGAGAGATGAGGATCAGATCGTCGTCGGGGAGTACGGGGCAGTCTGCACGCCGCACGTCTTCGCCTTCGACAAGGCTCGGTTCCTCCGTTACAGAGGCAGGATCGACGACTCGCGAGACCCTTCGTGGGTGTCGAGCCACGACCTCCGAAATGCCCTTGATGACCTCCTCGCCGGGAGAGAAGTTCGTGTCCCTGATACTAGGCCGTTCGGGTGCAGCATAAAGTGGGCGGCGGACTAGCCGCCGGCCGGCTTACCCCTGTTCCCCGCTCGTGAAGATGGGCTCGTCGGCGCTGGAGGTGGGAACGTCGGGGAATGTCTCGTTCACCCTCTTCTCCGCTATCGCCGAGGCCTCGGCCAGTATCTTCTGGGCATCCTCGTTTGGTTCGCCTAGTGAGAAGTTAGTCCCTGTGATCTCGCCGACGTCCACCATGATCGAGTTCAGCTGGGAACCTATCTCTCCCAGTGTGTCCTGGGCGTCAGGGACAGCCTCACCCAGCGTCCTCCTGACCGTCCGTACTACCCCGATGGCGGGCGCTATCGTCGCCGCGAAGTCTCCCAGCTCCGTCACTGTCTGGAGCCTTATC
>VBPK01000016.1 GCA_005877225.1 Nitrososphaerota archaeon | reverse complement strand
CTATCGACGCCACCTTCCTTTCTCCAGCCCAGACGCCGGTCTGCCCCTCCCTTCTCTCGCTCTCTATTCCGTAACTCCTCGTCACCCTGATCAGGACCTCCTCGAGCATTCTTAGGTATCTCTGGACGTCGTGGTCCTGCAGCTTGATAATCGGGTAACCAACGAGTTGACCGGGACCGTGGTAGGTGGCGTCTCCGCCCCTCTCGACGTTAAAGACGGGGACCCCCTGGGGTCGGAAGTTATCGACGCTCGTCCTCCTCCCGAGGGTAACGACGTGTTCGTGCTCTACCAAGATCAGAGTATCAGGAGAGGAGTCGTTCGCCCTCGCCGCGACCAGCTCCTTCTGAAGGCGCCAGATCTCCCCGTACTTCCTCCTTCCGCTCCCGAGATCCAGAACCCTGCCCTTTTTCATACTTTCAACTGATGGATCGGTTTACCCTCGGCGGCTTCCGCGGCCTCCATGAGACCCTCGGAGAGTGTCGGATGTGGATGTATCGTAAGGGCGATATCCTCAACGGTGGCGCCCATCTCGATCGCGAGAGCCGCCTCGCTGATGAGGTTCGATGCTTCCGGGCCCACTATCTGGACCCCCAGAACCACCCCGTTGGACGCGTCGGAGACAATCTTGACGAAGCCTTCGGGCTCTCCGGTGGAGAGGGCCCTCCCGAGGGCCGCGAAGGGGAACCTGTTCTTCTTCACGGTGTAACCCGCGGCAACCGCCCTCGCCTCGGTCAACCCGGCCGTCGCTATTTCGGGGTCTGTAAAGATGGCGTCCGGAACGGTGGTCCACTCAGCGGCCGTCGGCAACCCCGCCGCCGACTCGGCCGCGACGACCCCCTCCTTGAAGGCTTTGTGCGCCAATAGAGGAGGACCCCTGACATCGCCGACCGCGTAGATCCCAACGACGTTGGTCATCATGCGCTTGTCGGTTTTTATGAAACCACGCTGGTCCGTCTCGACTCCTATCGTCGAGAGGTTCAACTTCTCAGTCCTCGGCTTTCTCCCAACGCTCAGAAGAAGCTTATCGGCTTCCAGGCTGATCACGCCAGCTCCGGTATCGACCTTCGCGACGACAGAGGCCTGCATCTTCTCGATGGCCGCGACCCTAGATTTCAGGTAGACTTTCCCTCCTCTTCTCTCGAAGTTCTTCTGCACCAATCGGACGAGGTCCGGGTCCGCTCCGGGGAGGAGCTGCTCAGTGAGTTCCACGACGGTTATCCGGCTGCCCAGCTTCTGATACATGCACGCGAATTCCAACCCCACCACACCCCCTCCCACCACGAGGAGCTCATTCGGAGGCGAGGTGAGTTCCAGCGCCTCCTTGGAGCTGATAACAACTCTCCCGTCGAAGGCGATCCCCGGAAGCTCCGCGGGACGAGTTCCGGTCGCGATCACGATCCTCTTCGTCTTCACCTCCTCCACCCCCTCCTTCGACCTCACCACGACCTTCTCACGCCCTCCGACCTCCGCCTCGCCCATGACGAGCTCGACGCCGTTCCCCTTGCAGAGGGCCTCGATGCCAGAGACAAGCTTGGATATCACCTGCGACTTCCACTTCTGAAGAGCCGCGTAATCTATCCGCGCCCCGTCGATCAGTAGACCAAACTTCTCAGCCTCCTTGACTTTCTCGTAGAGCTTCGCGACTGTTATCAGAGACTTGGAGGGGATGCATCCCGCCCAGAGGCACTCGCCGCCGAGCCACTTCTCCTCTACCAGGAGTGTCCTGAGACCTAGCTGCGCAGCCCTGATCGCGCAGACGTAGCCTCCCGGACCGCCTCCAATCACTGTAAGGTCCGCTTCCTTCACCGGGGGTCAAAGTTGGCGAATCGGGAGGTCGCTTAAATCTTCACCCACCCCTTCGAGGAAGACTGGCGGGAACAGTTAATTAGTCAATTGCCATTTCGACTTCGTTTGCTTTCTGCCTGCGTCCTAATCAGGTCCGAGCGGGGAAAGTTCGAAACTGTGACTGCGAGGTTGGCGCAGCTTCCTCAGGTCATGAGAGCCTTCTCGGTCCTCGGGAGGTTTGACATCGTGGCTGACGTGGAGGCGAGAGATAGCCTGGAGCTCGGTAGGGCGATACTGAAGATCAACAGACTCGCAGGCGTCGTCTTCACGGAGACCCTCCCTCAGGTCGAGGGGAGATGAGGGGAAGAGGGCTGCTCAACGCGTGCATCCTGATCAAGACCACACCCCTTCAGACGGAATCGGTTCTTGAGAAGACGGCGAAGTTGAAGGGTGTGAGGAAGGCCTTCATCGTATACGGGCGTTTTGACATGATCGCATTCGCAGAAACGGACGACTATCCCGGGATCAGGGCGTTGACGGGGACGATAAACGCCATCGCAGGGGTAAGAAGCACCGAGACACTCGTCGAAGCCTAGCTAGAGGACCTCGGTGAGCAGCTTCTTCGGGTCCTGAATCGTTTCGATAACCCTCGTGGTGAAGCGTGCCGCGTAGGCTCCGTCCACCACCCTGTGGTCGAAGGTAAGAGAGAGGTACATCATGTCCCGCACCTCGACCTTCCCCTCTCTGAAGACCGGCCGCTTCACGATCTTGTAGACACCCAGGATCGCGACGTCTGGTAGGTTGATGATAGGCGTCGCGAAGAGTCCGCCTATGGCGCCCACGTTGGTAATCGTGAAGGTCGAGCCGTGCACCTCCTCCAGGATGAGTTGACCCGCCCTGGCCTTCTCTGCGAGCCTTTCGATCTCTCCCGCGAGGGCAAAGATGTCCTTCGTGTCGGCGTCCTTAACGACCGAGACTACCAGCCCCTGCTCCGTATCCACCGCTATTCCGAAGTTGTAGTAGCCCTTGAGGATGATGTTCCCGCTCTGCTCGTCGAGCGAGGAATTCAGGTACGGGAATTCCTTGAGGGCCGGAATGAGTGCCTTTACGATGAGAGGAAGGTAGGTGAGTTTCACACCCCTCTTCTCCGCGCTTCCCTTGAGCGCTTCACGGATTAGGACGAGCTCCGTAACATCCGCCTCGTCCACGTGAGTCACATGGGCGGCGGTGTCCCTCGACTTCACCATCCGCTCCGCGATCGTCCGCCTGATGCCTCTCAATGGGATTGATTGCTCCTTCTTGGATGGTTGGGCGACAACAACAGCAGCAGCGGTGGTGGTAGCCGTGACCGGAACCATTCGAGTCGTCATTCCTTGCGTCGCTCCTCCTTTCTGTGCAGCCACCCTCACGTCATCATCGGTCACCCTCCCCTGTGGGCCTCCTCCCTTCAGGGTGGAGATATCGACGTTGAGTTCCCTAGCAAGACGGCGAGTGGCGGGAGTAGCCAGGACTCTGGCCCCCGGGGACTCGGAAAGATACGTCGGTGGTGCCCGCGGCTGCGTACTAGTCGTCTCCCGCGGGGGCGTGGGGGTAGGAGGAGGAGTGAGCGCCGGCTTCTTCTCTCCGTCCTCCGAGATGACGAGAATCGTCTGCCCCACCTTCACGCTCTCGCCCTCCTTGGCCAGGATCCTGGAGACTACGCCACTGCGTGGGGCGGGAATCTGGACGTTGACCTTGTCCGTCATTACCTCGACGAGAGGCTGGTCTTCCTTCACGTTCTCGCCTTCCTTGACAAACCACTTCAGAATCTCGCCTTCGGCGACTCCCTCGCCGATGTCTGGAAGTTTGAATTCGTAGGGCAAGACCGCTGGCCGCTATTTTCTCCCCGCCCCCCGCCATTAGTATCCTTTGCGGTGTTTCGTCGACTCGACGATTGGGATCAGTAGTTGAGAACTTTAGTCGCGGCCTTCAGTATTCGATCCTTGCTGGGAACGTACTCGTCCTCAAGCTTGGAGAGAGGAACGACGGTGTCGAAACCTGTGACTCTCTTCACCGGCGCCTTCAGGTAGTCAAGGCCCTCGTCCGCGATCTTCGCGGCAATCTCGGCGCCTACCCCGAGATTCCTCGGCGCCTCGTGCACTATCACCACCCTGCCTGTCTTCCTCACGGATGCTAGTACCGTCTCGAAGTCGATCGGGGAGACTGTCCTCAGGTCGATTACTTCAACTGAGTAGGAGCGCTCTGTCTGCTGCTGTTGTAGCGCGTCGGCCGCAGCGAGCGTCGGGGCC
This sequence comes from Nitrososphaerota archaeon, assembly GCA_005877225.1. Taxonomy (GTDB): domain Archaea; phylum Thermoproteota; class Nitrososphaeria; order Nitrososphaerales; family Gagatemarchaeaceae; genus TA-13. The sequence continues at coordinate 6,130 of VBPK01000016.1, read as the reverse complement.
ATCATGGCGCCGTAGGAAATCAGGGTCAGGTCTGTCCCGCCCCGAACGAGCTTCGCCTTCCCTATTGGGATGGTGTAATCCTCCTCGGGGACCTCCGTCTTGGGGGAGTCGTAGAGCTTCTTCGGCTCCATGAAGATGACGGGGTTCGTCTCCCTCAGGGCGGATGCCAGAAGTCCTTTCGCGTCGTAGGGATTGGAGGGGATGACTACTTTCAACCCGGGGGTGTGACAGAAGTGCGCCTCGGGGGAGTCGGAGTGACTCTCGGGCGCGCGTATCCCCGCACCGTAGGGAAACCTGATCACGCCCCGCGCTGTAAACCTCCCGCGTGTCCTGTTTCTCATTCTTGCGACATGGTTGAAGATCTGGTCGTACGCCGGAGGGGTGAAACCGTCAAATTGGAATTCCGCGACGGGCACGAGACCCCCCGCGGAGAGTCCCACGTATACGCCGGCGATGCTCGCCTCCGCGAGGGGAGTGTCGAAGACGCGGTTGGGGCCGAATTCGTCTTGGAGGCCGCGGGTCACCTGGAAGACCCCGCCGTTCTTCCCCACATCCTCGCCGAAGACGACTATCTTTCCGTCCCTCTTCATCTCCTGACGAAGGGCCATGTTCAGGGCGTTTCTCATATTGACCGCGGGCCTGCCGCCGGTCAGGGTTGGCTCGATGCTGGAGGCCGAGTCCTGCGGGGCGGTTGCGCCGAAGTTCTCGCGCATCTCATCCACCAAAATAGGGGTGGGCACGTCGTACATGTACTGGAACATATCGGTGGGCGGGGGAGGGTGGATGGACCTGAAGGCCCTCACGGCGTCTTCAATCTTCGCCGCAATCGAAGAGGCGACGGACTGCTTGTAGGGGGCGTCTATGATGCCCTTGTTCAGCAGATACTTTTCAAACCTCACAATCGGGTCTTTCTTCTCCCATTCACTCAGCTCCTCGGGGGACTTCAGTTTGTTGGAGACAAGCTCTGCCGTACTGTGAGGTCCCATCCTGTATGTGTAGAATTCGATGAGCATCGGGCCCATCCCCCGCCTCGCTCTTTCAACCGCATACTTCGTGACCTCGTAAGATGCGATCACGTCGTTCCCGTCGACGACGATCCCGTCGAACCCGTAGGCGGTGGCCTTCTGCGCGATCGTCTTCGATGCCGTCTGCCTTGGTCGCTTTAGTGAAATCGCCCACTGATTATTCTCAACCGCGAAGATGATCGGAAGATGGAAGACTCCGGCGAAGTTAAGGGCCTCGTGGAAATCCCCCTTCGATGTCCCGCCGTCGCCGGTCGAGGTGAGCACGATGGAGTTTTCCTTCTGGAAGGTCTTGGCCATCGCCAAGCCAGCGGCGTGAGGCAGCTGAGTCGCGACAGGGACCGCAATCGGGAGCATGTTGACTTCCTCCGGCCCTCTCATCCCGCGCTCGTCCCCGCCCCAGTACTGGAGAAGCTGCAGCAGAGGGTAGCCCCAGGCGAGCATCGCGGCGCTGTCCCGATACATGGGGACGAACCAGTCGTTCTTCTGGAGGGGCGAGATGAACCCGATCTGGGCACCCTCCTGCCCTCTGCAAGGAGTGTAAGTGCCGAGCTCCCTCAAGGTGGAGAGGTTGCTCGCCTTCTGGTCGAAGTACCGGCCGAGGACCATCCACTCGTACATCCTGCGGAGGGTGTCGGAGTCGATGCTCGGCTCGTCACCGTTCAGCGTTCCGTCGGGCGAGATCCTTCGATATACGGCGTCGTCGGCTTTTCGGAGCCAAAAATCAGCTTCGCTGAAGATTTTCAGCTCTGATCTCGTCTCATACTGAGCCATGTCCATCGTCGTAAATGCGTTTTCCTTTATTTAACGATATTCACTTTAATCTGCTCTACAATGGAAGTGCCAAGCCACGCTCGCCGCTCGTCACTCGGGGAGGCAGACTGCGCCGAGCGAGGCGGACGTGACAAGCCTCGCATACTTGGCGAAGACACCGTGCCTATACTTCGGGCTCGGTGGCTTCCACCTCGCCTTGCGTTGGGAAACCTCCGAGTCGTTCAGCTCCGCTCGGAGCGTCCGGCCGTCTACATCGATTTCGACGATGTCGCCGTCGCGGAGGAGAGCGATCGGCCCGCCCGCCACCGCTTCCGGGGAGACGTGTCCGACCATCAAGCCGTGGGTTGCGCCTGAGAAACGCCCATCGGTCAGCAGGGCAACCTTCTCTGCGAGGCCCCCACCGACTATCGCCGCCGTGACGGCGAGCATCTCGCGCATACCCGGACCGCCCTTCGGCCCCTCATACCGAACGACCACGACGTCGCCCTCCTTTATCTTCCCGTCGACGACCTCGCGGAAAGCCTCCTCCTCGGAGTCGAAGACTCTCGCTGGACCGCGATGATACCCCCTGGAAGAACCCGTCGTCTTGAGCACCGCCCCCTCTGGGGCGAGGTTCCCCCTCAGGATGGCGAACCCACCCGATGCGCGTACGGGAGCTCTGCTGTCGTGCACGACATCCTGCCCCGGAGGGAGGGTGATTCCCTCGAGCCTGTCTTCCACCTTCTCGCCGGTGACAGTTCTGCATTCGCCGTGCAGAAATCCTGCGTCGAGCAGAAGTTTCAGGACGACGGGGAGGCCACCCACTCTTTCGACGTCGGCCATGACGTACTTCCCCGCGGGTTTTAGGTCGGCGAGCTCGGGAACGCGGGAACCGACGCGGTCGATGTCCTCGAGGCCCAGCTTGACGTTCGCTTCGTACGCAATCGCGAGCAGATGAAGAACCGCATTGGTGGAACCACCCATCGCCGCAACGGTCGCTATCGCGTTATCGAAGGCCTCCCGGGTCAGGACATCCCTCGGTTTCATGTTACGGTCCAGGACACCCATCACCGCCCGTCCCGTCTCATAGGCCAGCCGATGGCGGCTCTCGCTCGGAGCTGTTGGGGCGGCACAGTTGGTGACGGTCAGGCCCAGTGCCTCGATCGCCGAGGCCATGGTGTTCGCGGTGAACATCCCCCCGCAGGCGCCGTAGGTGGGACAGGCGGAGCACTCCAGTTCCCTCAACTGGGCGAGGGTCATCCTTCCCCTCTTCACGGCACCGACCGCCTCGAAGACGTCCTGAATCGTCACACTGCGTCCATTCTGTTCGCCGGGTGGGATGCTCCCGCCGTAGAGGTAGATGCTGGGGAGGTTGAGGCGGGCCAACGCCATTATGCACGCGGGTTGAGTCTTGTCACACGCCCCTATCGCGACGAGTGCATCGAACTGATAGGCGACCGCACAGAGTTCTATCGAATCGGCGATCACTTCGCGACTGATGAGGGAGGCCTTCATCCCCTCGTGTCCCATCCCTATCGCATCGTTTACCGCGATCGTGTTGAACTCGAGGGGCGTCCCCCCCGCGTCACGAACACCTCTCTTCACCTCCTGCGCCAGCTCGCGCAGATGGTAGTTGCAGGGCTGGGCCTCGGTCCATGTGTTTGCGATACCGATTATCGGGCGCTCGAAATCCTCGTCGGTCAGGCCTATCGCCCGCAGCATAGCCCTCTGGGGTGCTCTCTCCACCCCCGACGTGATGTTCTGGCTGTGCCGTTTTCTCGCATCAGTCTGTTCGCGAGGTTCGCCTCCTCCGCCTCTCCTTCTTCCCTCGTCATCAATGGGTGGACGAGTTTGCAACTTGCTCGACGCTGCTCTGACCTAAACTTAAATGGTGTGCTCGGGGCGACATCGGAGGCGCGACATAAAAAAATGCCCAGGATGTGGCACGACGAGCAACTCAGTCTGGGGCCGCTAAGGGACCAGACAATCGCAGTGATCGGTTACGGGATACAGGGCGCCGCCCAAGCGAGCAACATGAGAGACTCCGGGCTCAAAGTGCTCGTGGGCCTCAGGAAGGGAGGGAGGAGCTGGGAGGTGGCCGCGAAGGAAGGTCACAAGGTCCTGGAAGTGGTCGAGGCCGCAAGAGCGGCGGATATCGTCCACATGCTGATACCCGATATGGAACAATCGCGGGTATACCGGGAGGCCGTTGCGCCTCAGCTGACGAAGGGGAAGGCCCTCTCCTTCTCCCATGGCGCCGCGATTCACTGGAGGTGGATAGTCCCTCCGGACTACGTCGATGTGATAATGCTGGCCCCGAAGGCACCGGGACAGAGGGTGAGGGAGCTCTACCTTCAGAACTTTGGGACGCCGGCCCTGGTGGCTGTGCAGAGGGATGCTTCCGGGGGAGCGTGGAACAGAATCCTTGGCATGGCGAAGGCCACGGGTTGCGCGAGGGCAGGCATAATCGAAACTACGTTCAAGGAGGAGGTCGAGACCGACTGGTTCGGCGAGCAGGCGGACCTGTGCGGAGGGGTGGACAGGCTCGTAAGGACTGCGCTTGAGACGCTGGTAGAGGCGGGCTACCAGCCGGAGATAGCCTACTTCGAGTGCCTTCATGAGCTGAAGCTGATCGTCGACCTCATTCAGAAGTACGGGATAGCGGGGATGTACAGGAGGGTGAGCGAGACCGCGAGGTACGGAGGGCTGACGAGGGGAGGGCGGGTGATCGGCACGGAGGTCAGGAAGTCGATGAAGAGGACCCTGGACGAGATCCAGAAAGGGAATTTCGCGAAGGAATGGGTCGAGGCGTACGGCAAGGAGGGCTCACGGGCCTTCGAGAAATATCTCGGCGAACTGGACAAGCACCAGATTGAGGAGGTCGGGAGGAGGCTGAGGAGTATCATGTGGCCCAGGGAAGCCGTTTCATGAATGACCCAGGTAGCTGAACCCCTCAATCACGACTACCTCGTCTGAAGTGCGAGAGCCATTGACTGGATTGATCCTCGGTCTCTCAAACGTCAGCCTGGCCATCGAGGGAAGGAAGATAATACGAGACCTGAGTTGGGAGGTGAAGGAGGGAGAAAACTGGGTCCTGGTCGGAGAGAACGGGGCCGGTAAGACGACCCTTCTCGGGATACTCAACGGGTATCGCTGGCCGAGCGCGGGGAGGGCTACGGTGCTCGGAAAGGATTTCGGCAGCTTTGACCTGAGGGACCTCAGGAGAAAAATCGGTTTTGTGAGCTCCTACATCAGCGACTGGATACCGGAGGAAGAGAAGGTGATAGACGTCGTCGTGAGCGGTAGATACGCCTCGATCAAGCTTTGGAAGAACCCACCCCCGGAGGAGGTGGCCTTCGCCAGCCGCTTGCTCAGGAGGGTGGGATGCGGCCGGTACGAGGGTGCGAACTTCGGCAAACTGTCACAGGGTGAGAGGCAGAGGGTCATCATCGCGCGAGCACTGATGGCGAGGCCTCGACTGATGGCGCTCGACGAGCCGTGCGCGGGGTTAGATCCTCAGGGAAGGGAGGGTGACGGCAAAGGGAAGGATAGACCAGGTCCTGAATAGCAGGAACCTCAGCGCCTGTTTCCGGGTCCCCATCACGGTCAGAAAGTGGAGGAACCGGTACTACGCACTTGTCGACGACTGATGAGCGATGGAAGATTCCTACCCCTTCTTTCGGCCGTCGTGAATCTGACGGGCGATGAACCCAGCGACCTCCGCAGACTTGTTTTTCCCCCCCAAGTCGGGGGTGCTGACGCCCCTCTCTAGCGCCGCGTTGACCGCGGTCCTCAGCGAACTCGCCGCCTTCCCGCAGACGGGGTCCCGGCGACTCTCCCCCAACCACTCCAGCATCATCGAGACCGAAAGAAGCATCGCGATAGGATTCGCAATACCTCGGTTGGCTATGTCGGGGGCGGACCCGTGCACCGGCTCGAAGAGAGCAAACTTATCGCCGAGGTTCGCGGATGGAGCGAGTCCGATCCCCCCGACGAGCTGAGCCGCCTCATCCGATAGGATGTCTCCGAAGAGGTTCGTGGTCACGATGACGTCGAAGCTCTCGGGAGAACGGATCAGTGCCATCGCGGCCGCGTCAACGTACATCTCACTGAAGTTGACACCCGGATGCCCCCTCCAGACCTTCCTGCAGGCGCTCGCAAAGACTCCGTCGCTCTTCCTGAGCACGTTCGCTTTGTGGACCGCGACGACCTTCCTCCCCTTCTTTCTGGACTCGGCCAGCCCGAAGGCACGCTCCGCGATCCTCTCAGATGCCCTTCGAGTTATCAGGCGTAGCGCGACCGCTCCACCATCTATCTCGAACTCCATCCCCTTGTACAGGTCTTCGGTGTTCTCT
>VBPK01000226.1:889-3527 GCA_005877225.1 Nitrososphaerota archaeon | reverse complement strand
ACGATCTTCGGAGTGCTGAGCTTCTCGCAGACCCTCTCTATCATCTTGGCACAAGAGTACACGCAGCTCTCTCCCTTACCGACGAAGTCCGAGACCAGCTTGAGATACTTGAAGCTGGAAGAGGCGTCCGGGAAGGCGGGGGGAGTAGGGGGGGACTGCTGCTCCTCGTACTCCTGCTCGGGTGGTCCCAGGAAACCACCCAAGGCGTGAGGCGTGTAATCGAGAGCCTGTGGCATCTTTCGTTCGCGACCCTCTAGAACCTCCTTCGCTGTCACCATCCCACAGGACTGGCAGACGAACTCGTCTCCAGCGTCTATGATCTGCCCCGAGCATTCACTGCACTTCTCCAGGTATGTCGACGACGACGAAGAGGAGAGCATGGCCGCCCCCTCCTCCTCTTCGACTCGGCAAATCTTCTGGCTCTGACATGGCAGTCTGGTGCGGCTACAATTCTCTCTGTTGGACGGGTCGGTTTGGGAGTGGAGGGGGTGGGGTTGATGAAAGTAAAGAAGAGGCCCGACCAAGAGTTAAAAGAACTCGAAACCGTTCGCCTCGAAGAAGCACCGATGAAGCGAGGGGCCGACCTCCGCACCGTGAAGGACATGCACTCCGTCAGGTCCGTTGAGGTCGTCAACCTTCTAGACAGGATGTACGAGGCCGGCGGCTTCATGGCGAAGAGCCTCTCCGAGGTGGCGCGAATAGTTGTCACGATGGGTCGCGACTCAAGGTGCACGAAGTTTCTCTCCTTCCCCGCCGCACCCGTTGCGACGGGTCTTCGCGGAGTCCTCGTGGAGATGGTGAACAAGGGGCTCGTCGATGTCATAGTGACGACCTGCGGAACGCTCGACCACGACGTCGCCAGGACGTATGCTGACTACTATCACGGAGACTTCCAGATGGACGACAGGAAGCTGCACAGGGAGGGGTATCACAGGCTGGGTAACATCCTCCTCCCGCTCGACAACTACGGCCCCCTGATAGAAAGAAAGGTCCAGCCCTTCCTCTCCCGCCTGTATTCCGGAGGAAGGAGGAGCCTCAGCAGCCGTGAATTCTGTCGAGAGTTGGGAGAGGTCCTCGATTCGAACGATTCTCTTCTGTGCGCCGCGAGCAGAAAGAAAGTCCCGGTCTTCGTGCCAGGAATCATGGACGGCGCGGTGGGGAGCCAGCTCTGGCTCTTCGCACAGCAACACAGGGACTTCAGGATAGACGTAATCCAGGACCAGAATGACCTCTCTGACCTCGTCTACGGGTCCAAGCGCACCGGTGCGGTAATCATCGGCGGCGGCATAAGCAAGCACCACGTCCTTTGGTGGAACCTCTTCAAGGGGGGCCTCGATTACGCATGCTACATCACGACCGCGGCTGAGTACGACGGCTCGCTCAGCGGCGCGCAGGTCCGAGAAGCAATCTCTTGGGGAAAGGTGAAGGAGAGTGCCAAGACCGCAACGCTCTACGCGGAGGCGACGGCCGTCCTGCCGTTGATAGTCTCGTATGCCTTGACAAAACTCGGAAGATGAGCCCGATACTTTAATAACAGATTGGAGGGGGAGCCGTGAAAGTAAAGGAATTCCGCTTTTGGCTCTAGACCCGCTTCTACTCACGACCTCAATCGCTATACTTGGTGTGCTCTCGGCGGTCGGGCTGGTCTACAGGGTCCGGAGACGACCGACCGGTAACGAGAAAATGGTCAGCATCTGGCGCGCGATCATCGAGGGGTCGAACGCCTACCTGAAGCGTCAGTTCAGGACGATCGCTGTCATCGCGATCCTTCTCGCCCTCATCATCGTCGGGGCTTTCAGCCTGACCGCGAGTGTCGGGTACGGCGTGGAGATCAGCCTCAGCTTCCTTCTCGGAGTGGCTTTCTCCCTCACCGCCGCCTACATCGCGATGCTCTCCGCCACCAACGCGAACGTCAGGTGTACCGCGGCCGCCGCAAAGTCGACTTACGAGGCACTGAAGGTAGCGACACTGGGGGGCAGTGCGTTGGGGCTGGCGGTCATCAGCATGAGTCTGCTGGGTCTGTCGCTCCTTTACGCCGCCTTCAGAGACCCGGGCGTCCTGGCTGGTTTCGGGTTCGGCGCCTCTCTCGCCGCGTTGTTCGCTCAGCTCGGCGGAGGAATCTTCACGAAGTCGGCTGACGTGGGAGCGGACCTCGTCGGCAAGGTCGAGGAGAACATCCCGGAGGACGACCCGAGAAATCCCGCTGTGATAGCCGACAACGTCGGCGACAACGTTGGCGACGAGGCCGGTAGAGGGGCGGACCTCTTCGAGTCCCTCACGGCAGAGAACCTTGGGGGGATGATAATCGGACTGATCGTCTCGATAATCGTCTTCTCGACGATAAACGTCTACTACGTTACCATGCCACTCATCGTAAGGTCGCTTGGAATCCTAGCGACCTTCGTGGGGCTCGGTGTCGCTCTCTACGAGAAGAAGTTCAAGAGCCCGATGAAGCCTCTTCGCGACGGGCTCTTCGCTTCCACGGTCGTCGCAGCAGTCTTGATGCTTGTGGCTACATGGTTCATCTTCGGTCCAGGGGGCGCGACACCAAACGGGACCCCTGAATCCGCGATAGCTCTCTACGGATGTATGCTTTCTGGACTCGTCGCAGGACTTTTGATCGTCCTCTACACTGAGG
>VBPK01000226.1:0-823 GCA_005877225.1 Nitrososphaerota archaeon | reverse complement strand
CCGACATATTGAGTCACGTCTCAGGAGGAGCGCAGGTAGACCCCTTCCTCGGAGGGGTTTATGGGACGACGATGGCTGCGATGGGGATGCTCTCGGTCGCTGGTCTGGTTCTAACAATGGATGGAGTAGGTCCGATAGTTGACAACGCCGGCGGCATCGCCGAGATGTCGGGCGCTCCCCCGGAGGTCAGGGATAGACTTGACCCGCTCGACGCGCTCGGCAATACGACGAAGGCGTTGACGAAGGGTTACGCGATGGGGTCGGCAGCCCTTGCGTCGTTACTCCTCTTTCAGGCCTTCGTGCTGGAGGTGGCGAGATACCAGGCCAAGATCTTCGACCTTACAGCGATAACAGCAAGCCAAGCCTCCAACCTCGCGAGCGAGCTTACCTCCTTGGGCACAAAACTCGCTCTGAACCAACCTGCTGTCGTGATAGGCGCACTGGTCGGGGCGATGCTTCCCTTCGTCTTCTCTGGAACAGCGATAAGCGCTGTGGGGAAAGGCGCGTATATGATGGTCGAAGAAGTGAGGAGACAGTTCAGGGAGATTCCCGGCCTCAGGGAGGGAACTGGAAAGCCGGACTACGCGATCGCGGTGGACATCTCCACGAAGGCCGCCTTGAGGCTCATGGTCACCCCGGGTTTGATAGCCGTCGTGACCCCCCTCGCCATCGGCATTATCCTCGGTTGGACGGCTGTCGGCGCGCTAGTCATCGGTGCCACCGTTTCTGCAATCCCACTCGCGATCATGATGATGTGGGGAGGCGCCGCCCTCGACAACGCGAAGAAGTATGTCGAGGGAGGGAAGTTCGGAGGGAAGGGAAC
>VBPK01000015.1 GCA_005877225.1 Nitrososphaerota archaeon | reverse complement strand
GAACCCTGGTGATGGTCACACACAACCTAGAGCTCGTAAACTATGCAACGCGGGTGCGAACGATGGACAACGGAGTCCTCAGCAGATCGGCGGGGCAGTGAAAATGACCCTCAGAGCCGCACCACTACTGGGAGGGTTGGTGGCTCTGGTCGGAGGAATCGGTCTTATCGCCGCTTTTGCCCCGACGGACCACCTGATAGCGTACGCTCAGGTTGGATCGGGTGTCCTCGCGGTCACAGTGGGGCTATATCTGATCCTGATCGTCTCCTGGCACGATTTGCGAGACCACGACCCGAGGTCCCCGAGGCTATACTCGCTCGTCAGGCGGGAAGTTCGCAGAAGGGCGCTCAGGACCGCGTCTTCAGGTGCTGCGATAGCCGTCCTCGTGGGGATACTCCTCTCGTCGATGCTCCTGACAAACGGGGCGGCCTACAGCATCTCTTCGACCAAGGACAAGCTCGGGGCGGACGTGCTGGTGGTTCCCCGTCAGACCTCCCTCTCCGCCCAGCCCTTCTATACGTTGACCTACACGGGGAGCTCGGCAGCCGCCTCAGGGACTCTATCATTCTCGATTCCCCCGTACCTCGAAGGAAATGTGACGCAGCAGGTTGCATCCATCTCCGGGGTGAAACAGGCAACGCCCCAACTGCTCGTTACTTACTTCTTCCCGTCCGGAGGATGCGGCGGGCTAGACGTTGTGTACATAGTGGGCGCTGCCACCACGGGAAACTTCGTCCTGGACAGCTGGCTCCCGACGAACGTCGGCCAGTCGCTCGGCGGGAGCGGTGCAATCGCGGGAGGCGAGATCCCTGAATTCTCTCAGCTGCCGGCCCAGGGGCAGTATTACGGGGTGCAGCTGCAGAGGCAAGCAACTCTCCCCAGGACGGGGACGTTCCTGGACCACGTCATCTTTGTCTCGATGGAGACGGCGAACAAGATGCTGCAGTGGCAGAAGGCCGGAAACGACCCAACCAGGTACGGAATGCAGGCTCTCAGCTTCCAGGAGGGACAGATAAGCGCCGTCTTCGTCAAGTTCAAAGATGGGGCGAACCCGGCAGACGGAGCGGCGGCGGTCAGTGCCCGTGTCTCCGGAGTCAGGGCCTACACCCTCGATTCGATAGCCAAAGCGGCCGCTGTACAGTATTCGGGGTTGTTATCGATATTCTCCCTCTCCGGGGTCCTGGTATGGGTGGGCTCGCTGGCCCTCGTAGCGACAGTGGCTTCCCTCGCCACGAATGAAATGCGGGGAGAGATCGGGGTGATTCGGAGCCTCGGGGGGTCGCGGGGGTTCGTCCGGAAGATGGTAGCCACTCAGAGCGCGCTGACGACGAGCGTCGCGGGTTTGATGGCGATACTCGCCGTCTGGATTGCCTTCAACTCTCCCGTCGTCTACGACTCAGTCATCCTCGCGTTCAAGATGCCGTACGTGCCGCCCTCCCCGAGCCTGACGGGTCTCTACGTCGCGATGGCCGTCCTGATCGTGATGGTCACGGCCGGAATCGGGGCGTTGCTCGCCGCCAGAATCTCAGGGCGAATGGAGGCCTACGAAGCAATAAGGAAGGGAGCGAGGTAAGGACCGAGGGTTCTCAAGAGTTGTGAAGAAGGATCTCGAGACTAGGGCGGAGAGACAGCGATGGGCCTTTTCATCGATTCTTCTTATCCTCTCGGTCAACCTTCAGGTTTCACAGGGAGCGCCCTCCGGGTCGCAGCCCGACAACTGCGACTACTGGCTCGACCAGTGTTTTCAATACAGCGTCTCCACTGCGCATTTCGCCGTCTTCTATAACACCACGGGGCGGTTCTCCGTGACGCCCGAGTGGGCCAGGAATGTCAGCACGATGGCCGAGACCGCGTACACGAAGCTTGTCCTCGAGGAGGGATTTACAACTCCCGCAAGGAACCCGATTCCAATCTATCTGGACCTCGCGAAGGGGGGCTTCACCAATTTCCTGCTGTGCAATCTGTGTCCCCTGACGCCGACGAGCCTGCAGCACCTTCAGATTGAGTACAGGTACCGGTCTCCATGCCCGAATGACTGCGGCATCCCGACCTCTAACTGGGAGGTTGCTCATGAGGTCTTCCACACAATCCAGTACACCCAGTTCAACGGCAGCCTCCCGTTCGGGCGCTGGCTCGCCGAAGGTTCTGCGAACTGGGCGGGATACACGGTGGCAGGGAACGAATCCAGATGGGACCCCTGGGTAATCTCGGCATGGCTCGGGCCCAACGGGACGACCGAGAAAGCCTTCGACGAGCGGACCTACGACAACGCCTTCTTCCTCGTTTTCCTCTCCGACCATTACGGCGGCCCTGAAATAATAAAGAGGATAATGGCGAACGCCAACCGCGAGACGACCGCAGACGGGGTGGTGGTCAGCCAGCTGCGCGCCCTCGGTTACAACAAGACATTCACGAAGGTGCTGAACGAGTTCGCCACCGCGATCCTCACGGGCAACTTCACCGACCGGGACGGGGCGACCGCCGTCCTTCGAGAGCCTCCGCCGGTCGGCGCCACGGCGAAGTGGACCGGGACCAACGAGACGGTAGCGAGGTTCACGGGCGAGGTTAACGGGTTCGCGGCCGGGGACCCGCTGCAGGTCAGGGGCCTGGACGGCATAGAATACGTCAAGGTGGAACCGACCTCGAACGCGGCTCTCTCCGTCAACCTCCGGGCGCAAGACAGGTCCTGCTTCGAGGCCACAGTCGTGACTCGTCTTTCGAACAGCTCCAAGACATACAGGGTCACGTTGTCGAGGCCGGTCATTGTGGTCTCGCCGGATAGGTACGATCAAGTCTTCGTCGCAGTTACGAGAGGCCGCTGTTCAAGCGGAGATTTCTCGATCGACCTTGGCAGCGCCAGCTCTCATGGGTCAAGCCTCCCGCCACCGACTCCCGAGCCCGTGGTCATCGCTTCCGTGCTTGCGATACTCCTGATTTTGGTTGCCACGGCCGCAGCGCTCCAGCGCAGACGTAAGCTTTGGTCGAACCTCGGAAGTTGACAATGCGACCCAGCAAGTGATATATACGCTGAGGAGGTGAAGGAACCATTTGCCGTGGCTTGGTACAGTAGAGAAGCCATTCGGGAACGAACCTGACCGCCTGTACACCCAACCGTCGCTCACCCGCGGGGCGGAGCTGCTCATCGACAACTTCAGGTCCTCTCTTGGTCCAAGGGGGATGGTGAAGCTCATCCTTCAGCCCTTCCCGATGAGAGATGAGATAACGAGCGACGGAAAGACGATACTCACCTCGATGGGCGCGGTCCATCCGGGCGCCTGGATCCTCCGCGAGATGGCGTACTCCCAGATTGTTGTGGGCGACGGCGTGATTACCACGCTTGTCCTTGCCGGCGAACTCCTGAAGAACTCGAAGAAGCTGCTAGCTCTGAAGGTCAGGCCCGCGGTGATAATCCATGGTTACCGCGAGGCGATGAAGCACACTCGCAGCATATTGAGGAGGATTTCGAAGCCTGTTGACTGGCGCGACCACGACGACATGTTGAGGGTCGCGCGGACAGCCGCAGGGACGAAGTTCTTAGGCTATCAGGTTGCAAAGCTGGCCGAGTTCGCGGTCTTCGCCGTCCAGCACATCACTGAGATGCGAGGAGGGAAGCCGCAACTGGACATCGGGGACATCTGCGTATTGAAGGTGATCGGCAAAACGAGTGACGAGACCCGGCTGATTCGCGGAATCGCTTTCCAGAGCGGTCTCAGGCATCCGGGAATGCCGAAGAGAATCGAGAACCCCCGGATTGCTCTGCTCAGCTGCGGGCTTGAATTCAAGAGATTTTGGGAGGAAGAGACGCCCGTCAAGGTGCAGGTAGCGCCTGGCAGGATCGGCTCTATGAGAGAGGCTAGGCTGAAGATGGTAAGAGAGGACGTCGACAGGATAACCGCCTCCGGGGCCGACCTCGTCGTGATGTCAAAGGGGTGCGATGAGCTCCATGCGTCCATGCTCGCGGAACGGGGCAGAGGAGGTGAAGGTGCCACGGTTTGACACCAGGAGGCTCGAGAAGGAAGTCAAGAGCGGCGAGCCGCTCCCTGAAGAGGAAAAGTTGTTCGTGATAGACGGCTGCACCAACCCAAGGTCTGTCACGATACTCATCAGAGGGCAGGTCGAGTCGGGACTGGGTGAGTCCGAGAGGGCGCTGGACGCCGCGCTAGCGGCCTGCCGTGCACTCGTAAAGGAGCCGAGAGTCGTCGGAGGAGCGGGTGCCGTCGAGGCGGAGCTGGCCCACAGGTTGAAGAAGTTCGCCCTCACCTTTGATGACAAGACTCAGCTGGCGGTGATTGCGTACGCCGAGGCGCTCGATGGACTCGTCGAGCTTCTCGCCAGGAACGCTGGGCTAGACCCGATCGACGCGAGGCTTGAGATGGAGGCGGCCCACGCGCGTGGGCTGAAGTGGACCGGAATCGATGTATTTGCCAGGCGCCTCCGCGACGCCTTCGAGATGGGAGTCGTCGAGCCCCTGCTAATCAAGGACAGTGCTTTCATGATAGCCAGTGAGGCCGCCTGCCAGCTTGTGAGGGTCGACAGGGTGCTCAAGGGTTACGCCGGAGCGACGCTTATCCCGGGCGAGATTCCGCCAGGCGCCTCCGAGGGGCCGAGGGTCCTCAATGACGCGAAAGACCTGCCGGAAGAGACGGTGAAGGCCTTCAGGAAGTCGAGGTTCCTGAAGCCGTACGGGTCCAAGCTCGAGCTGAACCTATGAGCCCGCGTATGTTTCGGCCCCTTAGAAGACGTTCGGCCTTCCCCACCGCTCCCTCGGGGGCGACGAGGACGACAAAGAGGATGGCCAGCCCCCAAGCAAAGAGTCTCCACGCCCCGTAGGGGGTGAGATAGTTGTTCAGAGGGACTAGGATGAACGCTCCCACTACCGGACCGAAGAAGGTACCTAGGCCTCCGAAGACGACCATGGAGAAGAACAGAAGCATGTTGCTCGTCTCCAGGATATCTGGTCCGACCGCCTGGTAGAAGATGGTGAGGAAGCCGCCGGACAGCCCGATGAAGAAGCTAGATACCAAGAAGGCGATGACCTTGACCCTGAAGATGCCAATCCCGAGAGAAGCTGCGTACACCTCAGCGTCCCTCACCGCTTTGAAAGCCACACCGAACCTCGAATCGAGCAGAATCTTCAGGAATATGGCCGAACCGACGAAGAGTAGGATTCCAAGGTAGTAGTAGGCCACCCCGTCTCCGAGCCTCTAGCGGAACCCGCACAGCGTGATGTCCGGGATATTGTTCTGGCCAATCGCGCCCACGAAGATGTGGAAGAGCGCTGGGATGTCAGACCGCACAATCAGCTGGTGGAAAAAGAGGGTGAAGACAAGCGAATAGAGCGCCATGTAAAGCCCCCGGACCCTGTTGGAAAGGAGGCTGAAGGCAAATCCGCTCCCAGCGGCGAAGAAAGAGCCCACGACGATCCCAATTAGAGGGTTGTACCCGTTCAGGGAGAGGTATCCGGCGGTGTACCCTCCGACAGCGTAGGGAACCATCGGGCCGAGGAACGGGATACCCACGTTGCCGAGGAGCACGTTGTAATAGAATCCGATTATCGAATAGGCCAAAATCACTATCAGGGTGTACGTCAGATAGCCTTGTTCGGCCACGCGGGGGTACAAACTGAGGATTGCCACCGGGAGGACAAACAGGAAGATAGTCCTCAGACGCAACTGCCTAAGTCTCCTTGAAGCCAAAGAGTCCTCTTGGTCTGATGATGAGGACTGCTATCATCAGAATAAACGCAAAGGAGAGGCCCCACGAAGGGTCCAGGAGGAGGGTTACGTACTGCTGGACCAAAGCGACAACGTAGGAGGCTATTACTGTGCCCGGCACGCTGCCAATCCCGCCGAAGACAACGACGATGAAAGCTATCGTCAGCGGGGTCGCTCCGACAGACGGAGACAGGAATATTGTGTTGGTCAAGAGGAAACCTGCGAGCGCCGCGAGCGCCGCGCCGATTCCGAATGTGAGTAGGTAGACTGTCTGAGTGTTTATGCCGCAGAGGCTCGCCGCGTCGAGGTCCTGGGCGACGGCCCTCATCCCTATCCCTATTCGAGACTTCTTGAGGAAGAGGTAAAGAGCCGCCAGCACTCCGATGGCAACCGCGAACTGGATTATCTCTACGTAGGTGACGATTAATTCGCCGAAGCGGACGTTTCCTACTACCAACTCCTGCGCGTACGAAAACCTGCCTCCTCCGAAGATTACCGTTGCGACGCTCTCGAGGATTGTCGCCAAGGCCAGGGTGGCTACGAGGGTCGTAATCAGCGTGTTGGGCTTCCTAATCAGCGGCAGAATCAGGGCTTTCTGCGTGACGACTCCTGCCCCGAAGATTATGATGACCGCCGGAATCACGGCCACGAAGAGGGGGAGTTGAAGACCAGAGACGGGTATCATAGTCCCGAAGAGCCTTGTAGCGCTCTCGGGGGTATTGAGCCACCAGACTATGTAGGCGCCAGCCATGAAGAATGCGCCGTGCGCGAAGTTCAGTATTCTTATGGTGGAGTAGATGAGGGTCAGGCCCATAGCCATCAGCGCGTATAGAGAGCCCAGGATGATGGCGCTCAGAAGTGGAGGGAGCAGCAGCGCGGTCTCAACCAATGGAATTCGGGCCCCCTAACTTCCTAGATAAGCCTGCATCACTTCTTTGCTTTCGAGCACTTCTTTGGCGCTTCCCTGCATCCTCACCTCTCCGTTCTCTATTAGATAGATGCAATCGCAGTCGGCTATCCTCTTCGGACTCTGTTCGACGACCAGCACTCCGACGCCCGTCTTCCTGATCTCTCCTATTTTTTCGTAGACTTCGTCGATCAAGATGGGGGCGAGACCGGCCGAAGGCTCGTCAATCATCAAGAGTTTCACGTTTTCCGCCATGAGGCCCCTGGCGATCGCGACCGTCTGTCTTTCGCCGCCACTCAGCGTTAGCGCGAGCTGGTTCTTTCGTTCGGCGATGTTTGGGAAGAGCTGATACACGCGCGCTAGGTTTTTGGCCTTGTTGCGCCATGAAGATTTTGCGAACGCGCCGGCGACCAGATTTTCCTGAACAGTCATCTGCGGGAAGAGCCTCGCTCCCTCGGGAATGTGAATCAGCCCCTTTTCGGCTACCTTGTAAGGGGGCATCCCTGTGATATCTTCACCGTCAAACTTGACCCTCCCCGACGAAGGCCGCAAGAGGCCGGATGCAGTCCGGAGGATTGTGGTCTTCCCGTGGCCGTTTGCCCCTATTATGGCGGCGTATTCTCCTTTCTTGATTTCAAGACTCACTCCCTTCAGTACCTCGACCTGGCCGTACCCTGAGCGGACGTTCTCTAGAACTAGCACGGCCTAGTCACCTAGAAGTATCCCTCTCCGAGGTAGACCTTTATCACCTGGACGTCCTTCGAAACCTCCGGAGGCGAGCCTTCTGCAATTTTCTCGCCTCTGTGCATCACTATGGCCCTGTCGGCCCAGGCGAAGATGGCCCTTATGTTGTGCTCTATGATCATGACAGTTATCCCCTGCTCCCTTATCTTCGTAATCATACCGAGCTCCTCTGCGACTTCCTGGTTGTTGAGCCCAGCTAGAGGTTCGTCGAGCATCACAAGTTTGGGCTTGACCGCCAAGGCGGAAGCAATCATGAGTCTCTTCTTGCCGTATATGTCGAGTAGGTCGGTCGGAGACTTGGCTTTGTCTGCCAGTCCGACGAACCCCAGACTATCCGAGACAGTTGTCGTGGCATCGTGCGAGTTCTTCCCCCCGAAATGAGCGGCTAGGAGGACCTGCTCTTCAACTGTCATCGACTTGAAGAAAGACGGCACCTGGAAGGTCCTGGCCAGACCCAGGTGCGTGATTCTGTGGGGAGGTAGCTTGTCGATTCTATGCCCGTCGAAGACGACGGTCCCCTGATTGGGCCTGAGGACCTTCGAGATTACGTTGAATAGCGTGGTCTTCCCCGACCCGTTGGGCCCTACTATCGCGAGAATCTCCTTCTCTTTGACGCCGAAGCTCAGATTGATGACCGCCCTCAGCGAACCGAAGCTCTTGCTCAGGTTCGTGCTTTCGAGAATCGCCAATTGCGCGCTTCCCGTGCTCGTACTAGCGCGCTATTTAACTCGTAGAGGGCTCGAAATGGATTTCAAAATGATTCGCAGACTTTAGACCGAATAGTAGAATCTGAAAGTCTGCGTTGCGGACGGGCATCTCTACGGCTTGATGTTGCCTCTGGTTGCGGCGCTGACTCTGGAGAAGTATTCTGGTTCCTCGAAGGTCTCGTCGGCGTAGTTCGGTTGGATGCCGTCGGTGGACCAGGCGAACTGGCCACTGGTGTAGAAGGCCTTCGGGTCGTCCTTCATTACCGCCTGCTGCAGTGGACTCCAGTAGACTTGGTCGGTCTCCTGGAAGCCTGTCTTGGCAATTACGGCCGGGTCGAACCAGTAGCTCGACGCCCTTTCGCTGCCGATCAGGATGCGGGTCGGGGTGTTGCCCGGCCTTGTGTATGGTTTGTTGATGGTCCTATCGCCGTCCACCGGCGGGGTTTCGCCAATCCTGTTCTTAATCTGGTAGGTGACGACTGGTCCTCCCATCGGAAGGTCCAAGTTGAATTTCTCAAACGGCCAGACTCTAACGAGCTGACCAGGTCTCATCGACCAAGGTCCCCCTAGACCTACCGTCACATAATCTGCGTGATTGGTATCAACGCTGCTGTTAAGGATTGCAGACATCCTCCTAGCTTGGTCGCCGACGAATCCACCCGCCATTCCGCCAACTGTTAGGCTGTTCCAGGCGAAGTCCTGCGACTGCGCTGAGTCAGCCAGGGCCGGTGCGCTGTTGAACGTGGCCCAGTAGTGAGCCTCATAGTCGTATCCCCTCCCGTTCCTGAGCAGACCTCTGCATTCGTGAAAGAGGGAACCAATCGAGGCCTCACCTGCTAGTGGTATGAAGTCAGGGATTGACGGGCCGTACTGCCAGAAGACGAGTGATGGCAACGGATCCTCGTTGAACTGTTTCAGGAAGGCCGCCTCGTCAGAAGGAGCGAAGTCGGTGTTGAATATGATGTCCGGTGGGTCCTGCTTTAGCTGGGCAAGCATCGTCCCGTATTCGACTGTGCCGAAGTCGATGTTCTGCTTAAAGCTGTTCTTGTAGCCGGCGTTATCCATTAGTACCTTAAATGTGTGGAGAATCCTCTGACCGTACGAACCAGCAGTCTCGATGGTCGCATATTTCTTGTTAATTGGTTTATGCTTCCCGTGCTCAATCCAGCCTTGATAGTTCATAAACAGATTTCTCGAGTAGTCCTCGTCGTGGATGACCCCCATGAACACGTTCCAGTAGGGATGGGTCGGGTACGCCGGGACCTTTCCGTCGTAGCTAGGGAAGCCGTTGAAGCTCTTCCAGGTCACGTCGCTCTGCGTAGGGTATGTTCCTGCCCACGTCCCGTTCAGTAGCACGTTGCTTTCGTGGAAGCCGGAGATGTCGTGGTTGATGTAGTAGTGATCGTACTTCGCCGCCTCGGGCTCCTCCGTGCCGTCGACTGTGACGTAGTCGGTGAGGATGAAATCGACATTGTCCTGAGAGAACAGCAGTCGGATAGCCGCGCTCGCTTGCTGGGTGTTCTTGGCCGGGACGTCGACATTGATGAACTTGTAACTCGGCGCCCCGTTCGGGAGAGAGCCGAATATTGCGACCCAGTCGTCGAATGCCATCTTGCTCGACTTTATTCCGGAGAGGCCATCGCCTGCGAACAGGCCGGTCTCGGGGAACGCTGAACCAACAAGCAGCTGCTTCCCGACGTTGGGGCTCGTCTGCGAGCTGATTGTGCTGACCGTGGTCGTCTCTGTGACTGTCGTCGGCGAAACGGTCGGAGAGCGGAGGAGGTAGCCACCGGCGGAGCCGGCAATGCCAGCGACGATTGCACCGCCGACGATGCCCTTTACAAAAGACCTGCGAGTGACGTCCGCGGCTGGCATTCCGCCGCCAGACGCGTTGGTTAACGACTTCTTAGAAACTTCGTCCGCTTCTGGTGACGATTCGGCGTCGTCTAACGCCATTACCTCAAGGTAAGTCCACTTCGCATATAAATCTATAGTGCGTTCTTCTTCGATGCTCCGATGACTTGCTGTCGGAACCTTTCGCTGCCCAGGATGACGCAGTCCTCGATTCGTAATGGTGAAATAAGCCAGCCGCCCTTGTGGCCAGAGCGCACTTGGTTTGTATCTTCAGAATGGTGGGTGACACTTGCTGAACGCTTCCGCACTGGTAGCGAGAAACCTCAGTGCGACACGAGGAAGGACAGCCATCATCATAATCGCGGTTGCAGTGGTTGTCGGACTTCTCTTCTCCACCCTGGTCATTGAAATTGGAGTTCGGCGCAGCACGGAGTTAGGGTCGGCCAGGCTCGGGGCTGACATCCTCTTGCTACCTTCGCCGCTCCCCAACCTCATAATCTACATACAGTGGAAGGACCCCGTCTTCATCGCGCCGAGCAACACGACAGCGCATCTGGTCTACCTCAGGCCGAGGTACATCGACGACAACGGGACGCTCGAACGTGGCATTTCGGCCATCCCCGGTGTCTCCGGCGTCTCCCCGCAGTTGTTCGTAGGCACACTCAACAATTCAGGCCGTTCTGTCGCCCTGGTCGGTTTCGACCCCAACACCGACTTTACGGTCCTCCCCTGGCTGAAGGCCGGGGGGCAGGGCCAGACGAGTCTGGGACCAAAGATGGCAATCGTCGGCTCAGATACCGGCTACGGGCCCGGAGACGACGTAGGCTGGGGTTCCTTGACGCTGAGGGTGACTGCGGTGCTCGAGCCTACCTCCTCTACGATGGACCAGACTATCTTTTTCCCCATTCAGACGGCGTACGGACTAGTCCGCGGCGCCACTTCGTCCATGGGCTTTGCGGGTCCAGGACAGAATTCGTTGTCGGTGGGGTTCAAGGCAGGTCAGATTTCGGCGTTGCTGATAAAGCTGCAAAAGGGCGCATCTGAAGACGAGGTCGGTCGACTGATATCCGGCACAATCAGCGATTACGTGGTGATCTACGGGGCCATCGCCACAAGGCAGGTCAGCTTGGAAACGAGGGGAATCGCGACCTACGAGTTCTTCCTCTCCGGGCTGCTGGGCACATCGGTGCTGATCCTTGTCGCCTCGCTCGCGTCCATGAGCATCAACGAGAGAAAGCGGGAGTTCGGTCTCCTCCGGTCGCTGGGGGCGACAAAGGGTTCAATCTCGAAGGTCGTGATGGGAGAAGTGGGCATCGTCTCACTTCTTGGCAGCGTGCTCGGCCTCGCCGTTGGTGGACTCGTCCTCGCCGTGTCAGAGTTCTTCCTCAGCCAGACGTACAGCATATCTTTCATCCAGCCGACGACGACAGACCTAATCGAATTCATGCTGGGGTCGCTGGGTTTGGGAATGCTCATAGGGACCGTGGCGGCGTCATTTCCTGCCTACAGGGCGAGCCGCATGGACCCCTACGAAGCGCTAACCAGGGGAGAGTGACAGTGAACCTTTCAGGTGGGAAGGAAAACAACAAGCGTCCGCGCACAACGACGCTGATCAGGAGAGATATACGAGGCAGGAGCTTTCGGACGGTATCATCGGGGACGGCCGTCGCTGTCGTGGTGGGAGCTCTCTTCCTGACGACTCTCCTTGTGGGTGGTGCCAACTACAGCATCGAACTCGCAAGGAACAGGCTGGGTTCGGACATCGTCGTTCTACCGCAGGGCACCAACGTCTCCTCGCAGCCCTTCTACACCCTCTTCTACACCCCCAGCGGAAGCTACCTCCCCTCGGAAACAGTGGGTACCATCGGCGGCGTCCAGGGCGTGAAGGCGGTCACTCCCGAGACTTTTCTCGCGATGTTCGGCTTCGCGGGGGGAGACACTGGGGTGACCAGCTTCAATTACATTATCGCGATAGACCCTCAGAACAACTTCATGCTCAAGAGCTGGCTGCCCGCCAGCATCACCCAGCCTCTCGCCAATGACGGAACGATTCTTGGAGCCTCGGTCCCGCCTTGGGATACGATACCGAGCCACGGAGGTCGCTTCTACGGCACGACGATCGTTCCTAGGTACAGGCTCGCCCCCACAGGCACCTTCCTCGACAACGTCGTCTTCATCTCCACGGACACCGCGGTGAAGATGCTCACCTGGCAGGGCCTTCATCCGAACCAGGGAGACCCCGATTTCATGGCACCGTTGAGCTTCCGACTGGGGCAGGCCAGCGCCGTTTTCGTGAAGCTGGACGACGGCGTCAACCCCGACCTGGAAGTGCAGAAGATTCTGACAGCAGACCCCAACGTTCAGGCTTTCACGTTCAGCGCGCTTGCTCACTCGGCCAATGTGCGCTTCGCCGGTCTTCTCTACCAGTTCGGAATCTCGGGGACGCTCGTCTGGGTTGGCTCGGTCCTGTTGGTGAGCGCGATGACGACCCTCTCCGTCAGAGAGCGCCAGAGGGAGTTCGGACTCCTGAGGTCGATCGGCGCAACCCGCTCTTTCATCCGGGGGCTGGTCCTCAGTCAGTCGGTAGTCGTGACGGCAACGGCAGGGGCCCTGGGGATAATCGGCGCTTACG
The DNA here is from genome assembly GCA_005877225.1 of Nitrososphaerota archaeon. GTDB lineage: Archaea > Thermoproteota > Nitrososphaeria > Nitrososphaerales > Gagatemarchaeaceae > TA-13. Next base: position 1,035 of record VBPK01000015.1, on the reverse strand, counting down.
CGCTCTTCAGTCTCTTCTACGCGAGGATAATCGCTGAGATAGGCGTATCATACATCTCTCCACCCCTGGAGGAGGTACTCGCCATCCTTCTCTCGGCGATGGCCGCGACAGTCTTCACCGGCATACTGGCGGCATGGTGGCCCGCAAGGGTCGCGAGCCGGATGGAGCCGTACGACGCACTGAGGCGCGTGAGGTAGGAAGAAGATTTCCGTGGGACTAGTTCATATAGCGGGACTCCCGGAATGCGGTGTGCAGACCATCGAGGAAGACCTCTGTCCGTGTGGATCAGGGCTGCCCTACAGGGACTGCACCGCACCTTTCCACCGGCCGATGACTCAGCGCATAGCCTGCGACTGCGGTGACTGAGCCGCCCCCTTTCAGATTTTAGAGGAGAAACGACTGCCTGTCACATGACGGGACAGGTCGTCGTCCTCTGAACGCCGGCGACACAGCAGCATTTCAGGACGCAGGTGGAGATGGCCTTGAGGTCGGGACCTTCGCAGAGGCAGACGATGTCATATGGTCCGGTGACGATATCTACCGAGGTGCACTTGCCTCCGCCAGCCCCTCTTCCGCGGATCTTCTCGGCTACTTCTTCTATCTTGGTCGGCTCGACCTGCATCAGGACATACGCTTTCATTAGGATTCCATGAAATTGTCGTCTGATTTAAGCAATGTTGCTGGACTGTGCGAGATGCGATATTCCGATCACGTGGGCCCTAGTCGGGCTACTTCGCCTTCAGCATCGCTGTAACGGCGTGAGCGACTTCGTCGTTGGCCTTCGCTCGCCTCCTCAGCTTCTCGGTGAAGCCGGCGAGCTCTTCGCGGGGTACGGTCACCACCATCTCGCTCGGCTTGATCCCGGTGCGGATCCTGTTCGTGATGCAACCGAGGCTCACTCCCACCCGACCCTCGTTGTAGGCCATCGGTATCGCAGCGCAGGTGGGCGCGCCCATCAACCTCGGAGCACTCGCGGCTTCCCCCACGAGCATCGCCTGCTGGGAGTTGCAGACCATCAGCACCACGTCCGGTTCG
>VBPK01000014.1 GCA_005877225.1 Nitrososphaerota archaeon | reverse complement strand
TGGTCTCTTCCCCTTCACAGCCGCGTATACCCCTGGCGGGCCGTTAGGAGTGAACTTCACCCGTCCCCTCGCGAGGGATGGTCCCTCGCCGCATTGACATTCCTATCGATGAAGACGAGGAATTACCAGAATTACCCTTTCCGACCACCCTTGTGGTCGGAGGTCCCGGCGATCCGCACTTCACACACTCCTGCGCATCGCAACATTGCTCTTTCCGAAGGGGGCCACGACCTTGAATCCCTCCTTCTGGAACATAGAGACGGTTCCGAGGTACTCCCTGTAGGCTCCCCTGCGAATGATAGGATAGGCTTCAACGATGCCCCCTCCCCCGTCCCTTATGGCTTGTAGCGCGGCTTTCAGCGCGGAGCTCGCTACCCCCTGTTGGCGATGCTTTCTGTCAACGGTAAAGCAAGTGATCCTCCACAGTCTCTTTGCGCCGCTTTCACGGGCAGGTTGTCGATAGCTGGGGTAGTTGTCGAAACGGGGAAGCTCCTCCCTCAGGCCGTATTGGCACCATCCCACCGGTTCATCCTTCGAGTAGACCAGAATCCCATGCGAAGATCCATTCTCGACGAGTTCTCTCCTTCGCTGGCGGTTTCTCGCCGCTCTCTTTGCCCCGGAGAGCGACTCCCCGTTCGCAGAGGGGCGAGCTCGATGGTGATACGTGCACCTGCACGAGAAGGCGCCGGGGGCAGGATGTTTCTCGAAAAGTCTCTCGAAGTCTGGCAAAAGTGTTCTTTGTTAACCGCTTTGTAGAGTATTCCGAAGCTTCTGGTGCCATTGTGCCGGACAGAGCACCGAGCATCTTACCTAAGGTTTGCTTTGGGATCGAGGTCGAATTTTTTCCGACCTGTGCACCGCTCCAACATACGCTAGACGTTATTAGGTGCGAGTCAGACGCTCCTTTGAAATGCCGCAATCTTCGCCTGCGACGCACGACGGCACGCTCAAGACTATGTTAGGAGATCATGTTGCAATAATCGGTGGTGGCAATGGAGGCATGGGTGAGGCGGCGGCATGGAGGTTCGCCAGAGAAGGCGCCAAAGTTGCGGTTCATTTCTCTGGCTTGACAGGCACGTCTGGTCGCAGGGCTGAAAGAATCGTCGACAACCTTCGCAAATCTGGTTTCGAGGCAATCAGCGTCAAAGCTGACGTCAGGAGCTTCCCGGAGGTTGAGCGAGCCGTGGGCCGCGTCGTATCGAAATGGGGAAAGGTCTCGTCGCTGGTATCCTTCGTGGGCCTCCCTTCATCATTCGATCGTTGGCAGGAGGACCCTTTCGAATTGTCTGAGCAGGAACTTCTCAGCGCCGTGAAAATCGACTTCGTAGGTTCCTACCATTTCATAAGGGCTGTTCGGAGACATATGAAGAAGGCGCGATACGGCAAGATTGTCCTGGTTAGTTCTAGTCCGACCATTTACGGTGACGACGCCGGTTATAGGTATGTCTTGGGAAAGGACCTTAACAGAATCACGGTAAAGTCGCTGGCCGCCAGACTCATTCGTGAGGACGGCGTGTATCTGAACGCAATCGCGCCAGGAACGGTAGATACTCCTGCCAACAGGGTAAACTACGGAGAGAAGGAATGGAAGGAGTTGGTCGGGCAAATACCGATGGGGAGAGCGGGCTTGCCGGACGAAATAGCGGGAGTTGCACTTTTCTTGTGCTCCCACGACTCGGATTTCGTGGTGGGACAGACGATTGTCGTCGATGGCGGAGAGGTAAGACTTTGAGAAATCAGAGGTTATTCTTCGACAGTCTGTCCAGAGACCGCATCAATCCGGTGCCCAGTTGGCAGGATCGTACTCCTTGTAGTCCAGGAACAATTCCTCCCCTGCATCAATCGATCTTGTTGCAATTAGGCGGGCTGTCCTCTTCTTAGCATCGATTAGCAAACGGACGTTAGCCTCTGGACTGTGATCCAGAAAGTTCGACCAGTAGTTGACACTTCTTTCGTCTTCTTCGTCCCAAAACAAACGTTTTCCTTCACGAGTCTTGCCTATTATGAGAGCCCATCTCTTCCAGGGTGGAGACTTTGGAGTCGTAGTTATGGCAAGACTCTCGGCAGTTTGTATCAGCTCTCCCACTCCGAATTTCCTTTTCGAAAATACGCCTCGACCGTGTGGGCATCCTTTCACCTCCAGTACTCCCATCGACCTCTCAATCACACTAGCACTTTTGCCAAGTCAGGCGATTAATGCGTTTTGATGCTGGTGAAATCGATGGTCCACGCGGGTCGAGGTCGCTCGCCCAGCGATTAGACGACGTCCGGGCGGAGGCGCGATAACCAGGCAGCGCAACGACACCACAAACACTATAGCGCAAAGCACTCTGTGTGGGGATGGCTTTGAGAAGCAATATTTCGAGGGGATCGTCGTTTGCCTAAGGTGATCCCTGGCATTCACCACGTCACGGCGATAGCCGGAGAGCCGCAGCAGAACATCGACTTCTACGCCGACTTCCTAGGGCTGCGGTTGGTGAAGCTCACGGTGAACTACGACGACCCGGAGACCTACCACCTCTACTACGGAGACGAAGACGGCCACCCGGGCACGATTCTTACGTTCTTTCCATGGCCAGGAGCGCCACGAGGCAGGAAAGGGGCGGGGCAAGTCACAACCACCTCCTTCTCGATACCACGGGGAAGTGTAGGGTATTGGGTCGAGCGCCTGGGCAAGCACGGGGTCGGCTTCACCGGACCCGTAGATCGCTTCGACGAACAGTTGATTTCCTTCTCAGACCTGGACGGCCTGAACCTCGAGCTGGTGGCGCATTCGGGAGAGCGCCGTAACGGCGGGAGCCGCGGGTCGGTGCCCCGGGAACATGCCATCAGGGGCTTCTTCGGCGTGACCCTCTCCGAAGAGGGTTACGAGAAGACCTCGTCCCTCCTGACCGAGACGATGGGGTTCAAACTCATCAAGCAGGAGGGAAACCGGTTCAGGTACTATGCCGGGAGCGGAGGCCCGGGGGCGTTGGTCGACCTTCTTTGCCAGCCTGACGCTCGACCTGGGGTCGTGAGCGTGGGAACGGTCCACCATGTGGCGTGGCGCACGCCCGACGACGGACAGCAGAAGATGTGGAGGGAGGAGCTCGTCGAGGCCGGATTGAACGTCACGCCTGTGATAGACCGCAAGTACTTCCACTCCATCTACTTCAGGGAGCCCGGCGGAGTCCTGTTCGAGATCGCCACAGACCCACCCGGCTTCGCAATCGACGAGAGAAGGGAGGAGCTTGGTACGAGGCTGATGCTGCCCCCGCAGCTCGAGCGCTTCAGGGAGCACCTGGACCAGGTTCTCCCCCGTGTCAAGCTGCCAAAGACGGCGTGAACGTCATGGCGATGAGACGGTCGTCCGCGGACCTAGGTTTCGTCCACCGTTTCAGGCCCGGAAAGGGCAGCAAACTCACCCTGCTCCTCCTGCATGGCACCGGAGGCAACGAGGAGGACCTTATCACGCTGGGGACGGCGCTGGCCCCGGACGCTTCCCTGCTCAGTCCGCGAGGGAAGGTGATAGAGAACGGCATGCCCCGCTTCTTCCGAAGGCTGGCGGAAGGCGTATTCGATGTCGAAGACCTGAAGTTCCGCTCGAAGGAGCTCGCGGATTTCGTGAAGGCTGCGTCTGTCAGGTATGGTTTCGAATCGAAGCAAGTAGTGCTTGTCGGATACTCGAACGGAGCGAACATCGCCGCAGGCATGTTGCTGGCGGGGTCTCTCCTCCCCGCGGGCGCGTTGTTGTTCCGGCCGATGGTGCCCCTGACGCCGGAGGAGTTGCCCAACCTGAAAGGAATCCCCGTCTTCATATCGGCCGGGAGGTTCGACCAGGTTGTTCCCCTAGGAGAGGTGGAGCGGCTATCCAGACTGTTCGTAGAAGCTGGGGCAGAGGTGACGCTCAACTGGGAGAACGGCACCCACGCATTGGCCGGGCAAGAAGTGAAGAAGGCGGCGAACTGGTTGCTCGAGAACTTCGGGAGTTGGGCGCCTGGCGCAAAGCTTTGATTCTGCGAGTCGCCCGGAAGCGGGTGGTACTCCCGCGACCGCCATAACTTAATCTCAATCTACTCCTTGCCTCCGCCCTGTTGGCAATTACTCCTGACGACCTCGTCCTCAGCGTGATCGCGGCGTTCATCGGGCTTGGCGTGACCCTCCCCGTCACCTACCTGGTGGTGGACAGGTTGATCGAGCGGAACGAGAAAAAGAGACTGGAGCCGATCGAGGTGACGGCCAAGGAGAGACTAAGGTCGAAGCTGGGTGTTGGTTCGCTTACGACGCTTCTGATCACTCTGTCGATCGATGCACGGTCGTCAATGGAGGAGAGGCGGGCGCTCGCGAAGGAGGTCTCCCAACTCTACATAACCAAGCTGAAGGCCTTTCAATCTGACCTTGAGATGCTGCTCGGCGTGTACAACAACGTCCTTTCGGTCGAGGTGGAGCACCTCACCGGGAACATAATCTCTCAAATCGAACACCTCCAGGAAGACCTCCAGTACCTAATTGAAATCCATCCGAAGCACGCGACACAGACCCACGTCGACCATATCGAGCACGTGATTCTCACAACCGTTCAGCTGACCAAGCGAGAGCTGGACGTGATCGGCGAGGGCAACGAACAGATTAAGGCTCTTGAGGAGTGGCTCCTCGAGCAGGGGAAGAAGCACCTCCACGCCGAGCCAGAAGAGCCGATCGAAGTCAGCGGGAAGCACAGCCTGGTCTGAAGTGGTGGGAGGCGATTGTCCAAGCTTGTAAGGGTCGCCGACGTTGGCGAAATCGGCGACGGAAAGTCCAAGGTGGTCCGCGCGGAGGGGAGGACGCTCGCCATCTTCCGGGTCAAGGACCAGTTCTTCGCTCTGAACAACGCATGCCTCCACAGAGGAGGCCCCTTGGGCGAGGGAAGCCTCGAAGGCTACCGGCTGTTCTGTCCCTGGCACGGGTGGACCTATGACGTGCGCACTGGCGCCTTCGAAATCATTCCCACGCTGAAGGTCAAGAGCTATCCCGCTAGACGCGAAGGAAACTCGATTCTGGTAGAGCTTGACGAGTGAGACCATACCGAACAGGTTCGGACGAGTGGGGCACCAGCAGCCCGTCTCTCCGGTCCAAGCCAAGCACCTGATTGAGCAGGAGGCGAGGGCCCTCCTCAAATCGGCTTCGACGTGAATGGAACCAACGGAAAGTATTACAGTCTGAACGGAAAGCGGGTACCCGATCACAACGAAGTGCTACTGCGGCTATGTATGTGAACAGGAAACGGAACTCAGGTCACACATAATCAATGCTCATGGAGCACGAGATGGAGACTGGAGGGCGTGGGTTGTGAGGTGATTGGGATGACTACGACCACAGAACACTGCCGTCAGTCAGCCAAGGACGCGTCCTCTCAGCAGAGGCGCTGTGAACCCTGGCGGCAACGTATTTCCTAGAATGGCTTGAAGATCATCAAGTACAGAATTGCCAGCAAACCTAGGAGACCCACTGTCGCAGTCAAGTATGCGGGGGATTTTGACGAGATTCCCAGGATTTCTTCCTCCGAGGCTATAGGAATAGGCTCGTGCTTCTTCCTGCCTTCTACATACGGGAGCCCAACTACCTTTCGGAGCCTCTCAAAATACAGTCTTCCCAGAAAAGCCATGGCAAAAGTAATCGCCACGGCGATTCCTAGCGCAGTCCATATCCACATCCTACCCCACCAGCCACCTAGGAAGCCCAGGGTGACGCCTGTGAGAAGAAGCACCGAGATGAGACGCACCCTCCGCGCGCGCGTGGGCGATAGAGGGGCGGTGGCGCGATGAACCTCGTACACGATTGGGCCCTGCAGAATTTCTTTCTCGGGCTCGCCCGCACCTATCGTTATGTCTGCTTCCGTGACGTCGCTCCCTAACCCATCTCTAAGCTCGATCTCATCCCTTCTCCTCAAGAGTTCAAAGACGGAGAAGTATTTCGTCGCCGAATCGTCAAATGTGATCGAGACTAGCACTTCCTTTTCCTTCGGGGCGAACGGCTGGCCTTCATCCACTCCGTCTGACGACGGCGAATCAGATTCCCCCAACCAGGCCATTGCAGTGATGTTCACCACCTCGGGCTTCTCCTTCTCGACTACCGTCTTGATCACGGTGGCCGGGTCAAGTCGCAGCCTGTGTGGCATCTCGACGACACGCAGCTTTCCTCGCTTTACATAGCGTAGTTGCGGGTTCAGACCACCCTCCTCCGACAATCTCCGTACTGCCATTACCAGGCATTCATGTTGGAAGGCTCTTGCCCGATCCGCCACCCTGAATCAATTGAATGCGAGATATAACGACCACGCTGGAGACTTCCAAACCGATTGTCTGACCCTCGTCTCCGAGCTTCGTCAGGCTTGCTCGGGGAGCCCGCCGAGAGCCGGAGGAACCCGACCGGAGAGGAGAGCTTCCTCCAGTCTTCCTTTGATTCCTCTCGCCGCGAGACCGCCGATTATCATCGGCAGGAGATAGAGGAGAGTCGTGACGTCTGGGGACCATAGCCCCGAGAAGAGTGAGAAACGGCCATCTATGAAGACTGAGAGTGGTCCCGCAACCAAGGATGCGACCAGAGCCCTTCTCCCCTCCCGCCGTGCAAGCAAATCGAGGAGCAGCACCGGAATGAGGAGTGCGAGGTAAGGCGGGATGATTGACGCTATCTCGGCCCCGGCGGTCCTGGTGGCGGCGGCGAAGTAGAATGAACCCGGAACCCCGACATAGAGAAGCATGTAGGCAGTGAAGCCGAGGTTCGCCGTCGCGTTAACCGAAACCACGAGCGCGGCCACCGAGGTCAGCGCGCCTCTCCGACCTATGGTTCTCGCAGCGAGGAGAATCACCGCGGCGCCGCCCAGAGCGTCGAGAAACAGGGCGGGCAGGTATATCGCACCTTCATACGCACCAACGAAGGCGCAGCTTCTAGCGGAGATGACCTGCGGCGCGCAGACCCCGAAGGTGTACGCGACCCCTTGAGCGTTCGCGAGCCAGAGAACGACGAAGTTGACATCGAGCCAGAGAGTCCCGAGAATGAGCGCGCCGAGAAACTTCAGAAGTCTGGTGCCGTCGTTGTTGTTTCGCTGCAGAAGACGGAGAGTCCCGACCCCCATCCCGACCCCGCCGAGAGCGAGGCCGACTATCAGCATCGAATGAGTGGGCGTGAAGAGGTAGGGGTCGAAGCCATAGACGCTGTGCCACCAGAGGTCGAGCGGGCCCGCAACAAGCTGGATCAGGCTCCCGGCGAAGGCCACCCTGAAGCCGGTGAAGAAGGGTCTCAACTTGGCACCTGTCTGCCTCTCGAACCAGACCCCAAGGAATCCAGCGAGCAGGACAAGGAAGATCCCGAGGTAGAGGACGAGGTGCGATGGGGTGAAGAAGGAGTCGACTATCCCAAGAATGTGAGAGCTGACGTCCCAGTTCGCCCCAGCGACCTGCAAGAAGGCGCCCGCAACCCCCAATCCGTAAAGGGGGGTGAGCAGTCTGTCCGCTTCCAAGACTATCCCCGGGGCTCTCCTAGGGAGGGAGGAAGGCCAGCCATCCTGCAGAATTCCTGAGAGTGTGGGTTTTTCCTCAACTCAGAAAAGAGAGGTGTGTACTTGATGTGTGCCGGCCAGGGTGGATCTTAGCCGTACGCATGAGGTTGCTGAGCGCCTCGTCCAGGTCGCCCAGCGCCGAGTACATAAGAGCAGCGAGTAGGCTCGCACAGACTCCTTCTTTTCGGCTCTGAAGAGCTCCACTAGCTCATCAGCCTCTTCCTTCTGCCTGTAAGGGCGTACAGGAGACCTTGATCCAGCCAGATGATACCGTCATCAACCCTCAACGCCAAAGCCTTCTCGAGCATCTCCTTGGCTCTGTCGTAGTCGCCCACCCAGAGATAATGATCTGGTCGGCTCTCCGATCAATCTTGTGATATTCTTTTCCTGACTCGCTCTTGAATCCATCCCTCAAAGGTGTCCGTCGGGATTTTCACCTCAGGGGTAGTTTCGCTACTTTTTACAACTTGTTTTTGGAGCCAATCTTCGTACAGGTCACGGTACGACCACACCATTCCAGCTCTCGTAGCCTTCTTCTTGCTCACAACCCTCTCCTTCTTGGGCCTTCTCCTCCTCACCATATCGCGCGTCTCTTCACCGAAAGCCTCCTTATGGCTCTATGTGTGCGAACCGTGAAGCGCGAAGAACAACAGATGGGAGGACTGCAGGGCCCCGGGCACCGACCCGTGATCGAGCTGGTGCCAGCTCCACGATGAGACCCTCACTCCACTTGTACTTCGCGTTCATAAGGGCAGTGATTTTTGCTGCCAACTCAGACTCCTTCTTTCGATCTATTACGCGTCCCCTACCTCGGTAGGTATCCTTGCCGACAGTAAAGGAGATCTTCGGGTCGCTCTTCAGGTTCTGAACCCAATGTGAACGATCTCCCTGTTCTGATACCAAGTAGTACTTTCTGTCACGAGCAACGAACCAAATCTCAATCTTGTGAGGCTTGCCTGTTTTCCGTCCTGTTGTTGTCAGGTACAGGAACTGCTGGTGCTCTGCGGACACCCGCTGATTTTGCCTGTAGCTTTGGTTAAGGATTGCGGCTCCTCAGCAATCCTGGAACCAAGTTCACCAATATGCCGGACCTTTCGGTCGAGTTTATCCCATCCCTTCAGCGAACGCGGATGTATCCAGGCGGAGGCACAACAAAGCGCATCACGGTGAGTGCCTCCTCGAAGCCTATCGCGCTTAATACATTCTGAATCGGACGTTCTCTTGTCATGCCTAAGCTTGCGCTTTACTCGGAGCTGGCGTCTTACTACGACAGGATCTACTGGTGGAAAGATTACGCGCAGGA